>NZ_JBEXNT010000102.1:0-34618 GCF_040611255.1 Kitasatospora sp. NPDC002965
CGGCGCGTGCGGCCCGGGCGGGACGGCAGGCTCCGCCCGCACGGCAGGCGCCGCCCGCCGCGTACGCGGCCCCGGCCGCGCCCGTTCCGGGGCTGCCGGCGCAGCCGTTCCCGGCCCCCGTGCCGTCGGCCGTCCCGGCCGGGTCCGCCCGGACCGGCTCGCCGATCATCGACCCGGGCCTCCTGCCGGCCGTGATCACCGCCGGTGCGGCCGCGCTGCTGGCCGCCGGTGCGGCCCTCGGCCAGGTGCCGCTGGCCCTGGTGGTGGCGCTGCTCCAGGTGCTGACGGCCGCCGGATGGTTCCGGCTGAACGGCATGTGGCCGGCCCGCCAGGGCATCGCGCTGGCGGCGCTGTCCGGTCTGGTCGCCGACGTGGCGGTGCTGCTGGCCGACGCGGACGGCGGCACGGGGGCGGTGGTCGGGACCCTCGGCGGCTTCTTCCTGCTGGTCCTGGTGCTGCAGACGTTCCGGCCCGCCGATCCGAAGGAGCGGTTCTACGCGCTCACCGTGCTCGGCTCGGCCACGGTGGTGACGGTGCTCTGCACCGCGCTGCTGCTGGCCGACTGGGTGCCGGCGGCGGTCGGAGGTGTCGCCCTGGCGACCCTGCTGGCAGCGGCGCCGCTGCCCGGCCCGAAGCTGCTGGGCCCCGTGCTCGGCCTGCTGGCGGCGGTGGGCCTCGGCCTGGCCGTGGGCGCGCCGCCCGCGCTGGGTGCGGCGGCCGGGATCGGCGCCCTGGTCGGGCGTCGGGTGGCCGGGTACGACTTCCCGTCCCGGTTCGTGCACATGACGGCGGGGGTGGCGCTCCCGCTCGCGGTGGCGGCGCCGCTGGTCTGGATCGCCACCGAACTGCTCGCCGGCTGACCCGGCCGGTCCGGCCGCCCGCCCCATCACGGGCCGGTGGCCGGGCCTGGCACGCGCCGTACGGCGTCCCGTTCCCGGAACCATGCCCCGGGGCGGGACGTCGTACGGTCGTGCGAGGGCGGCCGCCCCTGAGCGGTCGGATCCGACTTCGAACGACAGCGACCGGCGACGACGGGGGAGAGCGATGCGCGGCTGGCTGAAGGTGACGATCGGCCTGGTGGTGCTCTCGGGAGCACTGGTGGGCGCGGACCGGGTCGCCGTCGGGGTGGCCGAGGACGAGGCCGCCGAACAGATGCTGAAGAGCGGCCGGATGAACCAGCGGCCGGACGTGTCGATCGGGGGCTTCCCGTTCCTCACCCAGGTCCTGTCGATGAAGCTGGACGACGTGCGGATCTCCTCGGACGGCCTGACCGTGGGCGACGGCAGCCACCAGGTGGCGCTGCACTCGTTCGAGGCGAAGCTGGCGGGCGTCAAGGTGAGCGACAGCATGAGCAGCGCCACCGTGGACACCGGGACGGGGAGCGGCCTGATCTCCTACGCGGACCTCTCCCAGCTCCTGCCGCCGGCCTCCCAGCTGGTGCCGAACGCGACCGGGCTCTCGCTGGGCGGCAACACCCGGCTGAGCCTCTCGTACGGCGGCCCGGGCAAGATCAAGGCCGCGTTCGGGCCGGTCCCGGTCGGCGAGGGCACGGTGCGCAACCAGGGCAACACGGTGACGGCGGAGGGTTTCCGGCTGACCGGGATGGCCGCGGTGCTGGCCGGTCTGACCAGCCAGAAGCTGGATCCGGTGAGCTTCACCCTCTCCTCGCTCCCGGCGGGGCTGAACCTGGCTGCGGTCACGCCGCAGGAGGACGGCCTCCGGCTGACCTTCGACGGCAAGGGCGTGAAGCTCATCGGCTGACCGGCACCGGGCAGGCCAGGCCAGGCCAGGCCAGGCCAAGCCAGGCCAAGCCAAGCCAGGTCAGGCCAGGCCGGGGCCGGGCCGGTGCGGGTCCGCTTCCCGCCGGTCGTGGTCGTTCGCCTTCGTTCCGCTCCGCGAGACGCGCTGTCCAGCGCGGACCGCGGAGCGGTCGTGTTTCCGCCCCCTGACCGAGGGACGTACGGTGCCCGGCCGGTTCACGGCGCCCATGAATCGACCAAATCCCAGCATGTGATCCATCTGGTCTCAACATTCGATACGCTGATGACAGCGGGCGTCGAGTGTCCCTAGCATCGTCGGCATGAAGCGACAGACGGACCTCACGAAGCGGCGGGCGGTAGACCTGTGCCGCGTGGCCGCCTGTCTGTGTCGAATGCGTTAACTCGGCATCTTGGCTGGGCAGTTGTCGCCCGCCGCCGATTCCTCCGGTGACCTGGACCGGCCTCCCGGGCCGAACGTCGCCGCCGTGCACCGCAGATCACCGCCCGGCCGTGCCGCAGGCCTTCTCCGTCCCATTATTCGGACGTGAATTCGGACCGGTCACCGTCGGACACCCCGCAGCACCCCTCTCCGGCTCACGGCCGGGGGACCCCAGAGCAGCACCACCTTCCGCCAACCGCCCTCGGATGGAGAACATCACCATGAGCCGCAGCGACGTCCTGGTCGACGCCGACTGGGTCCAGGCCCACCTGGACGACCCGAAGGTCGTCATCGTCGAGGTCGACGAGGACACCTCCGCCTACGACAAGAACCACATCCGCAACGCGGTCCGGATCGACTGGAAGACGGACCTCCAGGACCCGGTCCGCCGCGACTTCATCGACCAGGCCGGCTTCGAGGCGCTGCTCAGCGCCAAGGGCATCGCCAACGACGACACGGTCGTGCTCTACGGCGGCAACAACAACTGGTTCGCGTCGTACGCCTACTGGTACTTCAAGCTGTACGGCCACGGTGACGTCCGCCTGCTCGACGGCGGCCGCAAGAAGTGGGAGCTGGACTCCCGCGACCTCGTCGCCGAGGTGCCGGCCCGCGCCGCGACCTCGTACACCGCGCAGGCCGCCGACGCCTCGATCCGCGCCTTCCGCGACGACGTGATCGACGCCATCGGCAGCCTCAACCTGGTCGACGTGCGCTCGCCCGACGAGTTCTCCGGCAAGCTGCTCGCCCCGGCGCACCTCCCGCAGGAGCAGTCGCAGCGCCCCGGCCACGTGCCGAGCGCCCGCAACATCCCGTGGGCCAAGAACGCCAACGACGACGGCACCTTCAAGAGCGACGACGAGCTCAAGGCCCTCTACGAGGCCGAGGGCATCGACCTGGCGAAGGACACCATCGCCTACTGCCGCATCGGCGAGCGCTCCGCGCTCACCTGGTTCGTGCTGCACGAGCTGCTCGGCCAGGAGAACGTGAAGAACTACGACGGTTCCTGGACCGAGTACGGCAGCCTGGTCGGCGTGCCGATCGAGCTCGGCAACTGAGCCGCCTGCTCCACCCGTAAGGCTGAAGGGAAGACAAGACATGTGCGGTGCGAAGGCCGGTGGGCCGGACCTGGCAGGAGTTGACGTGGCGAACGAGACGATCATCCAGGGTTCCGTGACCCGCGACGGCGAGCCGGTCAACGGCTACGTCCGACTGCTCGACGAGGGCGGTGAGTTCACCGCCGAGGTGCCCACCTCGGCGACCGGCCAGTTCCGGTTCTTCGCCCGCCCGGGCAAGTGGACCCTGCGGGCGCTCATCCCGGGCCAGACCGTGGACCGCCAGGTGGTCGCCTCCCAGGGCAACCTGACCGAGGTCGCGATCGCGGTCTGATCCACCCCGGTGGACGTCGTGCCCGAGGGCCCCTGCCGTGCAGGGGCCCTCGGGCATACCGTGGAGGAGTGCAGGCACGCCGGCGACACCGCTACTACTTCGCCATGATGGGCGTCTGCCTCGGGCTGTTCGTGCTGGCCTGGGGCGTCGTGCGGTTCTGGTCCGTCCCGGTCGCGATCGGCATGTGCGCGGTCGCGATGGTGATCCCGCCCGCCGCCGCGGTGTTCGCGAACCGGCGGGACCCCGAGGACGACTGGTGGAACGACCCGCGCTGGGAGGACCCGAAGTGGGACGACCCCGGCCACGACCGGGACCGCCCCGACCGCGAACCCCGCAGGTAGACGGACACCCGTACGGCCCCGGTCGGCGGCCGTCCGTCCGGCCGTGTCAGTAGACGAGCGCCTGCACGCCGTCGGCCATGATCTCGCTGACGAAGACCTGTGCGCCCGCGATCCGGACACCCTCGACGGTGTCCTTCTGCTCGATCCCGCGCCGCGCCGCGCACTGGGTGCAGAGAGTGACCGTGCCGGCCGCCAGGAGCGACTCCAGCAGGTCCGGCAGCGGCGCCGCGTGCGGCAGCTCGAACTCGGCCGCCCTCCCGGGCAGGGCGAACCACGACGACTCGCCGGTCAGCCAGAGCGAGACCTCGACCCCGCTGGCGACGGCCACCGCCGCCACCGTGAACGCCTGCGAGCACCGCTCCGGCGCGTCCGCCCCGGCGGTGACCTTGATGACGAGCTTCTTCGACTGCTGCGACTGAGACGACATGCCGACACCCTAGATCGCCGACGTGGTGGGGCTCACCGAGAACCGTCGGCACCCGGCGGATAGAGTGAGCGCCAGCAAAATCCTTCACACTGTCGCCGCCCTGGGAGCCCCCCGTGTCCGGTCTGGAAATCTTCTTCGACGGTCTGCTGGCCCTCATGGCCGTGCTGATCACCTGGTTCGCCATCTTCGCGGTGATGAAGCTCTACCAGGGCCAGCGCTGACCGGCTGCCGTACGGTTGAAGCAGTCCCGCACCGACGACAGTGACCAGGAACATGATCGAGATTCCCTCTGACCTCCACCGGGACGTCGTCCCGCTCGCCTTCCTCCTCGGCACCTGGGAGGGCGCGGGCGTCTACGACTTCCCCGGTTCGGAGAAGTGCAACTTCGGCCAGGAGATCGTCATCCGCCACGACGGCCGGCCCTTCCTGGAGTTCCGCTCCCGGACCTGGGTGCTGGACGCCGAGGGCGAGAAGATCCGTCCGCTGGAGAACGAGCACGCGTTCTGGCGCATCACCAGCAACCACCAGGGCACCAGCGGTGTGCGGGGGATCGAGATCTCCTCCGTCCGCGACGACGGCACGGTGGAGATCTGGTACGGCGAGCTGGCCGACGGCAAGCCGCAGATCGACGTCTCCACGGACGCGGTGGCCCGGATCGAGGGCTCGCCCGAGTACTCGGGCGGCAAGCGTCTCTACGGCTTCGTCAACGAGGAACTGCTCTGGGTCGGCGAGAAGGCCGCCCCGAACGTGCCGCTGCGCCCGTACATGTCCGCGCAGCTGAAGCGGGTGCTCAGCCCGGCCCAGCTGATCAAGGACATCAACGACCTGCCGGACGACGGCATCGCGTTCTTCCGCTGAGCCGGGGCGTTCCGCGCCGGGCACATCACGCGTGAGGTAGGGACCGGCCCCGCGGCCGGTCCCTACACTTGCCTCAGGACCCCCGACATCGGCAGGGACAGGACCCGTGGCGGACACCGGCACCACCGACTGGCAGCTCTCCGGCGACTGGAAGGCCGGCCTGCGCGAACGCGGCTACCGGCTCACTCCCCAGCGCCAGCTCGTCCTGGAGGCGGTCGAGGCACTCGACCACGCCACCCCCGACGAGATCCTCGGTCACGTCCGGCGGACCGCCAGCGGCGTCAACATCTCCACCGTCTACCGGACCCTGGAGCTGCTGGAGGAACTGGGGCTGGTCTCGCACGCCCACCTCGGCCACGGCGCCCCGACGTACCACCTGGCCGGCCGCCACCACCACCTGCACCTGGTCTGCCGGGACTGCGAGCAGGTCATCGAGACCGGGACCGAGATCGCCCAGCCGCTGGTCGACCGGCTGCGCGCGCAGCACGGCTTCGACACCGACCTCGAACACTTCGCCGTGTTCGGCCGCTGCGCCGACTGCACCGCCAAGCGGGCCGGGGCGCAGCCGTAAGCTTTCCGGTATGAAGAGCCCGCTGCTTGCGCTGCCCGGTGCCGTCCCCGCCGAGGGAACCGACGAGGGGGTGGCCGCCCACTACGGCGACCTCTTCCGTGAGCAGCGCAGGCTCGCGCAGGGCTCCGGGTTCGTGGACCTCTCGCACCGCGGCGTGCTCACCGTCACCGGTGACGACCGGCTCACCTGGCTGCACCTGCTGCTCACCCAGCACGTCAGCGCGCTGCCGCCGCAGCAGGCGACCGAGGCGCTGGTGCTCTCCCCGAACGGGCACGTCGAGCACGCGCTCTACCTGGTCGACGACGGCACCACCACCTGGGCGCACGTCGAGCCGGGGACCCAGGAGGCGCTGGTCGGCTACCTGGAGAGCATGAAGTTCTTCTACCGGGTCGAGGTGGCCGACGCGACCGCCGACTACGCGGTGGTCCACCTGCCGGCCGGCTCCACCGTCTCCGCCGAGGGCGCGGCGGCGGTCCGTGAGCTGACCTGGGGGCGGGACCTCTTCCTGCCGCGGGCCGAGCTGGCGGAGCTGACCCGGGAGTACGGCCCGGCGGCCGGGATCTGGGCGTACGAGGCGCTGCGGATCGAGGGGCACCGGCCGCGGCTGGGCTTCGAGACCGACCACCGCACGATCCCGCACGAGGTGGACTGGCTGAACACCGCCGTCCACCTGCAGAAGGGCTGCTACCGCGGGCAGGAGACGGTCGCCCGGGTGCACAACCTGGGCCGCCCGCCGCGCCGGCTGGTCTTCCTGCACCTGGACGGCACCGAGGAGGTGCTCCCCCCGCACGGGACGGAGGTGCGGCTCGCCTCGGACCCGGACGGGCGGGCGCTCGGCTTCGTCACCTCCTCGGCGCGTCACCACGAGCTGGGCCCGGTCGCGCTGGCGATCGTGAAGCGGAACGTGCCGCTGGACGTGGTGCTGCTCGCCGGCCGGGTGCCGGGGACGCAGGACGTGATCGTCCCGCAGTAGCCGCAGTAGCCGCAGCACCCACGCCGTGCACGCCGGCCGTGCACGGCACCCACGCCGTGCACGGCGGTCGGGGTCGCTCAGACCTCGACCAGCACCGTGAACGGGCCGTCGTTGACCAGCGCGACCTGCATGTCCGCGCCGAACCGGCCGGTCTCGACCTTGGCGCCGAGCGCCCGCAGCTGGGCGACCACCTCGTCCACCAGCGGCTCGGCGACCGGGCCGGGGGCGGCGGCGTTCCAGGTCGGGCGGCGGCCCTTGCGGGCGTCCCCGTAGAGCGTGAACTGGCTGATGACGAGCAGCGGGGCGCCGATGTCGGAGCAGGACTGCTCCACGCCTGCCGCGTCGGGGGCCAGCAGCCGCAGGGTCCAGAGCTTGCGGGCGAGCTGGGCCGCCTTGGCCGGGGTGTCGTCGTGGGTGACGCCGATCAGGACGCAGAGCCCGGGCTCCTCGATCGCGCCGACGGTCTCGCCGGCCACCGTCACCCTGGCCTCGGTCACTCGCTGCACCACTGCTCGCATGCGGCCATTGTGCCGGAGCCGGTGGGGGCGCCCGCGGGCCCCTGGGGGCGCTCGAAGACTTGGCGCGCGCTGGGTAGCGTGCGCCTGCGCGCCGGTTGGCGCCGCTCTCCCTGCGAAAAGCTTCCGTCATATCAGCCACCCCTCTTCGCCAGGGGGCCGTTCGGGTGCACGGGCGGTGCGGCGGCGGCGGGCGGGGTGGCACGCTGGGGGACCGTACAAGGGGTCCGGGGCGCCAAGGTCCGCCGCGCCGGGCCCGGTTCGGCCAGGAGGCCGAGCCGGTGGGTCAGGTGTTCTGGCGGTGTCGCCCTGACGGGTGGTGCCGGTCGGGGGCGGGAACCTTCGCGGGTGGTCAGGGCGTGGCCCGGAGGGGTACGCGCCACGGGCGCACGCGACGGGAACGGGCCGGGCCGGCGGCAGGCGACGGGGTGCCGCGAGCGGGCGGGATCGGGACGACGGCAGGTGGTTGGCTGATGGACGCGAGCAGTACGGCGCAGGACCGGTACGGGCGGGTGCCCGAAGACCCGGAACCCGGTCCGGCACCGGGGACGGGAACGCCGGGCCTGGGACAGCTGGGCCTGGAGGAGCTGCGGATCCTGCGCAGGGAGACCCTGGAGCAGGAGGCCGACCTCTCCTACCTGCGGCGGCTGCTGCACGGGCGGATGGACATCCTGCTCGCGGAGCTGGACCGTCGGCCCGGCGGCGCGGCCCCCCGCCCGGCGGACGGGGGAGAGCCGGCCGGCGCCCTGCTGGAACGGTTGCCGGCCATCCTCACCGACGCGCCGTCCACCGTCCGCCGGTCCGCCCGGCACGTCACCCTGGGCCCGCCGCGCGGCCAGCAGTCCCAGCTGGAGGCGGACGCACTGATGGGCGACGTGCAGCTGGCCGACCTGGCCGCGCACCCGGCCGAGGAGCTGCTGGCGGCACTGGACCGGCTGCGCGCGCACGAGCGTGAGGTCTCCGGGCGGCGGCAGCTGCTGCTGCGGACGGCGGACGGCTGCAACGCGGAGATCACCCGCAGGTACCGTGATGGGGAAGCACGGGTCGACGACCTGCTCGCAGGCGGCCCGCTCTGACCGGGTGAGGCGCCAGGGGCGGGGCCGTTCCCGGCTCGCCCCCGGCCCACCCTCATTTCCGGAAGGCTCCCGCCATGTCCAACCCCACCGCCCTGTCCGTGCTCGCCGAGGTCGTCCGCTCGGGGTTCACCGAGGGCCGGCACCACGGCTCGCTGGTCCTGCTGGCCGCCGACGGCTCGGTCGAGTTCGCGCTGGGTGCGCCGGACGCGCCGGTGTTCCCGCGCTCCTGTGCCAAGCCGTTCCAGGCGGTGGCCACCCTGCGGGCCGGACTGGCGATCGAGGGTGAACTGTTGGCGCTGGCGGCTTCCAGCCACTCGGCAGAATCGTTTCACCTCGACGGGGTCCGACGGATCCTGACCGAGGCCGGGCTCGACGAGTCCGCCCTGCGGACGCCGGCCGACCTCCCGCTCGACGAGACCGAGGCCGAGCAGTACCTGCGCTCCGGCGGAGAGCGCGCGCCGATCCTGATGGACTGCTCCGGCAAGCACGCCGGCTGGCTGGCCGCCTGCGTCGCCAACGGCTGGCCCGTCGACAGCTACCTCGACCCGGCCCACCCGGTCCAGCTGCTGGCCCGCGAGGCGCTGGAGGAGGCCACCGGCGAGACCGCCGGGCACGCCGGGGTGGACGGCTGCGGTGCGCCGCTGCTGGCGGTCAGCCTCACCGGACTGGCCCGCGGCTACCGGGCGCTGGTGCTGGCCGGGGCCGGCACGCCGCAGCGCCGGGTGGCCGACGCGATGCGGGCGCACCCCGAGTACGTCGCCGGCACCCGCCGGGCCGACACCTGGCTGATGCGGGCGGTGCCGGGCGCGCTCTCCAAGATGGGCGCCGAGGCGGTCCAGGTGGTGGCGCTGCCGGACGGCCGGGCGCTCGCCTTCAAGATCGACGACGGTGCCGAGCGGGCCCGCGGACCGGTGCTGGCGGCCGCGCTGCACCGGCTGGGCGTCTCCGCCGAGGACGGGACGGTCGAGCGGATAGCCGCCTCCCCGCTGTTCGGTGGCGGCGTGCCGGTGGGCGGGGTCCGGGCGGCCTTCTGAGCCTCGGCGCCGTGGGCCCCTCGCCGTAGGCCCCGGCCGGCGGTCGCCGGAGTGCGGACGGACGGCCTCCGGTGCACGGTGGACCGGGGGCCGTCGCACAGCTGAGGGAGTCCGTCATGAGCGAGCACGTCTACCGGGTGACCGAGATCGTCGGGTCGTCGACCGAGAGCATCGACGCCGCGATCCGCAACGGGGTCGAGCGGGCCTCCCGGACGCTGCGCAACCTCGACTGGTTCGAGGTGACGCAGGTCCGGGGCCACCTTGAGGAGGGCCGGGTCAAGCACTACCAGGTCGGCCTGAAGATCGGCTTCCGGCTGGACGACGAGGGCTGAGGCGACCCACCCACCCGGACCGAACCCACCCGGACCGACCCGTGCCGGACCGAACCCACCCGGACCGAACCGACCCGGACCGACCCGGACCGGACCGGCCAGACCTCAGCCGAACCGGCCCGAACCGGCCCGGCCCGCGTCAGTCGCGTTCGGGCAGGACCAGCGGGACGCCGGTGCGCGGATGCGGCAGCACCTCGACCGGGTGGCCGTAGACCTCGCTGAGCAGCGGCGCGCGCAACACCTCGGCCACCGGTCCGTCGGCGACCGTCGCACCGCCGGTCAGCAGCACCACCCGGTCCGCGTAGGCCGCCGCCAGCGTGAGGTCGTGCAGGACGACGACCACGGCGTCCCCGGCGGCGGCCCTGGCCCTGGCGACCCGCAGCACCAGTTCCTGGTGGCGCAGGTCGAGCGCGGCGGTGGGCTCGTCGAGGAGCAGCAGCGCGGTCCGCTGGGCGAGGACCCGGGCCAGGGCCACCCGGGCCCGCTCGCCGCCGGAGAGCGCGGTGAACGGCCGCCCGGCGAAGGCGGTGGACTCGGTCGCGGCCATCGCCTCGGCGACCACCGCGTCGTCCTCGGCGGCGGCGGCCGTACCGGACCAGGGCGCGCGGCCCATCCGGACCACCTCGTCCGCCGGGAACGGGAAGGAGAGGGCGGCCGACTGCGGCAGCAGCGCGCGGTGCCGGGCGAGTTCGGGGGGCCGGTAGCCGGCCAGCGGCCGGCCGAGCAGGCGGACCTCGCCGGCGGTCGGCGGGAGGTCGCCGGCCAGCACGGAGAGCAGGGTGGACTTCCCGGCGCCGTTCGGCCCGAGCAGGGCGACCACTTCGCCGGCCGTCACCCGGACGTCCGCGCCGGCCAGCAGCTCGCGCCCGCCGACGGTCAGCCGGACGGCCTCGGCGGTGAGCAGTTCGGTGCCCGGGGCGGGGCGTGCGGGCACCTCGGGACGGGTTCGCAGTCTCATGCCCAGCCTCCCTGCTTGGTCCGGGTGCGGCGCAGCAGCCAGAAGAAGAACGGGCTGCCGATCAGTGCGGTGAGCACGCCGAGCGGGAGTTCGGCGGGCTCGGCCAGGGTGCGGGCGGCGAGGTCGGCGGCGACCAGGACGAGGGCGCCGCCGAGGGCGGAGGCGGGCAGCAGGAACCGGTGGCCCGGTCCGGCGACCATCCGCAGCAGGTGCGGGACGACCAGGCCGACGAAGCTGATGATGCCGCTGACCGCGACGGCGGCGGCGGTGAGCAGGGCGACCAGGGTGATCAGCACCAGGCGCATCCGCTCGACGTCGACGCCGAGGTGGCGGGCCGGCCGTTCGCCGAGCGCGAGCAGGTCCAGCGGCCGCGCGTAGCGGGGGGCGAGGGCCAGTCCGACGAGTGCGAACGGCAGGACGGCCAGCACCTTGCCCCAGGTGGCCTGGGCGAGCGAGCCGAGCTGCCAGAAGGTGACCTGGTTGATCGCGGCGGTGTCGGCGGTGAAGAGGAAGAGGCCGATCAGCGCGCCGCAGAAGGCGTTGACCGCGACGCCGGTGAGGATCAGCGTGACCACCTCGGTGCGGCCGCCGGAGCGGGACATCGCGTACACCGCGAAGACCGTCAGCAGGCCGGTGGCGAAGGCGAAGGCGGTGATGGTCCAGTTGCCGAAGGCGTCCAGGCCGAGCACGATGCAGGCGACCGCGCCGACCGCGCCGCCGGAGGAGACGCCGATCACGGCGGGTTCGGCGAGCGGGTTGCCGAAGACGCCCTGCATCAGTGCGCCCGCGCAGCCGAGCGAGCCGCCGACCAGCAGGGCCAGCACCACGCGGGGGAGCCGGACGTTCCAGAGCACCGACTCGGGGACGCGGTCGAGCGGGTGTCCGCCGAGGCCGAGCCGGTGGGCGAACGAGGCGAGGATGTCGCCGAGCGGGATGCGGTAGGCACCGATCCCGGCCGCGAGCAGGGCGCAGAGCACCAGCGCGACGGCCAGGCCGACGACGACCAGGGTGGTCCGGCTCCGGGGCCGGGCCAGGGGGACGGTCTTCTTCTGTACGGCGGTGGTCACTTGGCGGCCGCCGGGTAGAGCTGTTCGGCGATCTCGCGGATCACCTGCGGGGTGCGCGGGCCGTAGCTGAGCAGCTGGCCGTCCTCGATGGAGACGACCCGGCGGTCCAGCCCGGCGGGGGTCTGGGCGACGCCGGGCAGCTTGAGCAGGCCGTCGACGCCGCCGACGGAGTCGAGGCCCTTGCTCATCACCAGGATCGCGTCGGGTGCCGCCTTGACCAGGGCCTCGCTGGTGAGCGGGGTGAAGTCGCCGGAGAGCCCGGCGGCGGTTCCGGCGTCCTCGCCGCCGACCGCCTCGATCAGCGAGCCCGCGCCGGAGGCCGGGCCGCCGAGCAGGAAGACCGAGGCGCTGCCGCGGAGGTAGAGGAAGGCGACCTTGGGGTGGCGGTCGACGGCCGGCAGGGCGGCCCTGGCCTGGGTGATCCGCTGCTCGGTGCGCTCCTTCAGCTGCCGCCCGGCGTCGGGGACCCCGAGTGCGGCGGCGACGGTGTCGATGCGCGGGCCGACGTCGCCGAGCTTCTTGGCGTCGTCCAGCACGATCAGCGGGACGCCGGCGGCGCGGATCTGTTCGATCGCCTCGGCCGGGCCGGTGGAGCGGTCGGCGAGGACGAGGGTCGGGTGCATCGAGAGCACGCCCTCGGCCGAGACGTCGTGGGCCTGGGTGATCACCGGGAGGGCGGCGGCCTGCTGGAAGGTGGTGGAGACGTCCCGGGCGATCACCTTGGGGCCGAGGCCCAGGCTGAAGACGATCTCGGCCAGGCTGCCGTTGAGTGGGACGATCCGGTCGGCGCTGGCGACGGTGACCTGGCGTCCGTCGGCGGAGGCGACGGTGGCCGGGAGCTGCGGGGCGGGCTCGCCGGGCAGCGGTTCGACCGTGTCCGGGGCCTTCGTGACGCCCGTTCCGGTGGCGGCGCCGGTGGAACCGGTGGACGGGCCGCAGGCGGTCAGGGTGAGCAGCAGGCCGAGGGCGAGCAGCAGGAGGGCAGGCCCGAGGGCTGCCCGGCTTCGGGTGGTACTGCTGCTCAACATGGGCCCCTTCGGTGGGAGTTGTCCCTGCTGGGTGCCATGTGTGGGGGGCGACCGGCGGGGCTCTTGACTCATATATTAGGTTAGCCTTACCTCAATCCCGCAAGGGGGTCGGTGGTGTACCGACTCTCTTTCCCCCGTCGCGCCGAGGAGTGATCCGCGTGCCTCTGCCCAGCCGGCTACGTCGTCTGGCCGCCGTCCTGGTGGCCGCCCTGGCTGCCCTGATGACGGCCGCGCTGCTGCCCGGCCAGGCGGTGGCGGCCGAGGGGAAGGTCTCCGGCGGGCGGCTCGACTGGGGGATCAGGCAGTCCTTCCTGACGTACGTCACCGGGCCGATAGCCAAGGGGAGTTGGGCGCTGACCGGAGGTGCGGCGACCGTTTCCGGCAGCGGCTTCCGGTTCCACTCCGCCAACGGCACGTACGACCCGGCGAGCGGCGCGCTGACCGCGGCGTTCTCCGGCGGGGTCCGGTTCACCGGGCACCAGGAGAACGGTGTCAACGTGCTCGACCTGAGTGTCGGACGGCTCACCTTCCGGGCCGCTCCGGGCGGCGCGGCCGGGCTGTACGCGGACATCAGCAGCAGGTCCAAGGAGACCGGCCAGGTCAGCAGTGCGAGCCAGGCCAAGCTGGCCGACCTCTCGCTGGCCGGCGTCGACCTGCGCGGCGCGGCCGGCACCCTGACCCTCAGCGGCGTCCCGGCGACGCTGACCGACGCCGGGGCCAAGGCCTTCGGCAGCTTCTACACCGCCGGGACGGCGCTCGACCCGGTCAACCTCTCGGTCAACCTCCCGGCGGCCCAGCCGGCTTCGACGGCACCCTCGACGGCCCCGACGGCCGCCGCGTCGACCCCGGCCGGGACGTCCGCACCGACCGCCGCACCGACCGCCGCAACGCCCACCACGCCGGAGCCGACCGCCGCACCGACGACGCCGGCCGCCCCGGCGGCGACCCAGGATGCCGCCGCCCGGGCGGAGTTCGGCAACGGCGCGCTCGACTGGGGCGTCCGACGGACCTTCCGCGACTACGTCACCGGCTCGATCGCCCAGGGCCGCTGGGAGCTCACCGGCGGCGCGGCGGACGGCGGCGCCTTCTTCCGCTGGACCCCGGCCAAGGGCGCCTACGACCCGGCGACCGGCGCCCTGACCGCCGCCTTCACCGGTGGCGTCCGCTTCACCGGTCTGAAGACCGGTGAC
This sequence comes from Kitasatospora sp. NPDC002965, assembly GCF_040611255.1. Taxonomy (NCBI): domain Bacteria; kingdom Bacillati; phylum Actinomycetota; class Actinomycetes; order Kitasatosporales; family Streptomycetaceae; genus Kitasatospora; species Kitasatospora sp. NPDC002965. The sequence goes on from NZ_JBEXNT010000102.1 coordinate 13,956, forward strand.
ACCCACGGGCTGGACCTCACCCTGGCCAACCTCGGCGTGACGATCGCCGACGGTCAGGGGAGGCTGCTCGCCGACGTCTCCGGCCGGACGCCGGACGGCGCCACCCAGCAGCTCACCGGCGTCGAGCTGGGCGCCTTCGACCCGGCCGGGCTGAAGCCCGAGGGCGGCCTGCTCAAGGCCGCCGAACTCCCGCTGAAGCTCACCGAGGCGGGCGCCAGGGCCTTCGGCAACCTCTACCCGGCGGGCACCGTGATGGACCCGCTGAGCTTCGCCGTCGCGCTCGACCCGGCCGCCGCCCTCCCGCCGCTGCCCGACATCGGCAGTGCCCCGGCGGCGACGCCGGCCCCGTCGGCGACCGCCTCGCCCTCCGCCGCCCCGGTGGCCGACGCCGCCGATGCGGGCGGATCCGGCGGAGTGCCGACGGCGGCCGTGGTGGCCGGCGTCGCGCTGGTGGCGGCGCTCGCCGCGGCCGGCGGCGTGTACACCCTCCGCCGGCGCCGGGCCGCGCCGACGGACCCCCCGGCCACCGCCCCGGCCGACGCGGCCTGACCGCCGCTCCACCTTCCCCCGCTCACCGATCGGAGTACCCCCATGTCCCGCAGCACCGCCCTGCCTTCGGCCGGCCGCCGCAACCGCACCCGGCTGGCGGCCCTGGCCGCCGTCACCGCCGGTCTCGGCCTGGCCGCCGCAGGCGTCCCCGCGCTGGCCTTCGGTGCCGGTGCGCCGACCACCGTCACGTACGACACCGGTTCGCTGGACTGGGGCGTGAAGGCCAGCTTCCGGAACTACGTGACCGGCCCGGTCGGCCAGGGCGCCGTGGAGCTGACCGGCGGCGCCACCACCAACGCCGACGGGACCTTCCACTTCGGTCTGGTGAGTGCCGCCTACGACATGTCCACCCACGCGCTCAGCTCCTCGTTCACCGGCGGGGTCCGCTTCACCGCCCACCACGGCGCGCTCGACGTCGCCCTCAGCGACCTGAGGATCACCACGGCCGGGACGGCCGGCACGCTGACCGCCGACACCGCGTCCAAGGAGTCGATGGGCGCCACCGAGGTCACCCGTCGGGACGACGTGCCGCTGGTGACCTTCACGGTCGCCCGGGACACCACCAACGGCGTGCCGGCGGCGGCCAAGCTCACCGAGCAGGGCGCCAAGGCGTTCGCGGGCTTCTACCAGGCCGGTTCGGACATGGACCCGCTGGCGCTGCTGCTCAAGCAGAGCCCGGCCACGCCGTCCCCGACCGCCACGCCGACCGCCACCGCGACGCCCTCCGCGACCCAGTCGCCCACCGCCACGGGCTCCCCCTCGGCGACGCAGTCCCCGTCCGCGACCCAGTCGCCGACCGCCACGGGCTCCCCGAGCGGTTCTCCGTCGGCCACCCAGTCGCCGAGCGCGACCGGCTCGCCCTCCGCGTCCGGCAGCCCGTCGGCCACCGGCTCCCCGAGCGGGTCCCCGTCGGCCACCGCCACCGGCACCCCGTCGGCCACGACCACGTCGACCACCCCGCCGGCCGCCGGCCAGCTCGCCGTCGTCGACGGCAGCCTGGACTGGAAGGTCAAGGAGAGCTTCCGCAAGTACCTGCAGAGCCCGGTGGCCAACGGCAAGGTCGAGTTCGGCGGCGGCGCGGCCGACTACCGCTTCGGCGGCGCGACCGGCAGCTACGACACCCGGAACCACACCCTGTCGGCGGGCTTCGCCGGTTCCGTCCGCTTCCTCGGCCACCCCGCGGCCGGCGGCTACCAGCTGGACACCACCTTCTCCAAGCTCGGCCTGAGCATCGGCAAGGACGGCGCGTTCCTGACCGCCGACGTCAACGCCAAGTCCCTGGACGGCAAGACGTCCACGCTGTCCGGTGCCCGGATCGCCAAGCTCGACCTGTCCAAGGCCTCCCTCGCCCCGGTCAACGGCGTGGTGACGCTCACCGGCGTTCCGGCCACGCTGACCGCCGAGGGCGTGCCGGCCTTCGCCAACTACCCGGCGGGCGAGGTGCTCGACCCGGTCACCGTCTCGCTGGCCTTCGACAAGAACGCCCAGCTGCCCACCAACCCGGCCGGCGGCGGCACGACGGGCGGGACCGCCGCGGGCGGCACCGGCAGCGGTACCGGCACGGGTGGGGGCACCGGTGCGGGCTCGGTGGGCGGTGCCTCGCTCACCACCTCCGGCGGCGCCTCGCTGGGCGGCTCGGGCGTGCTGGCCTCCACCGGCTCGTCCACCCCGGTGGCCCCGCTGCTGGCCACCGCCGGCGGTCTGCTGCTGGCCGGTGGCGGCGCCACCGTCCTGGCCCGCCGTCGCGGCGCGGCCCGGGCCTGAGGACCGGCCGCCGGCTCGACGGCCCCGAGCCGGCGGCCCCACGGGAACGGCCCCGGCGAGCAACTGCTCGCCGGGGCCGTCGCCGTACGGGGTCGTTCAGGCGCTCAGCGGGTACCGCGTGTCGAGGTCCCGGAAGATCGCGCCGTTGAGCTGGAAGGCCTGCTTGCACTCCTCGACCACCCGGCGGCGCTCGATCTCGTCCAGCGCCAGCCCCGCGGCGTCCAGCTTGGCCCGGTAGTCGCGCTTGAAGGCGGCCGGGTTGCCGACCTCCTCGAAGACGTAGAACCGCACGCCGTCACCCTTGCGGTCGAAGCCCCAGGTCTTCTCCGCGATGCCGCGGATGATCTGGCCGCCCGACAGGTCGCCCAGGTAGCGGGTGTAGTGGTGCGCGACGTACCCGGCCGGCCACTGCTCGGCCAGCTCCTCCACGCGGGCCGCGTACGCGGCGGTGGCGGGCAGCGGCGACAGCGCGTCGCGCCATCCGGGCCCGAGCAGGTGCGCCAGGTCGCGCTCGATGGCGGCGGTCCGCATCAGGGCCCGGTCGATGAACGGCCCGGCCACCGGGTGCTCCGCCAGCTCGGCGGCCCGGCCCTCCAGGGCGCGGTAGACGTACCAGAGCTGGCCGGTGAGGTCGGCGTAGGCGTCGACCCCGAGGTGCCCGCCGAGGAGCCGGCTCATGAACGAGGACTGTTCCGCGGCCTCGTGTTCCGCGCTGCTCGCGGTGCGCAGCACGGTGGAGAACGGGACGGGCTGCTCGGGTATGGGCATGCGGGCCTCCAGGTATCGAGTACACCCCCGATTGCTTTGGTTAGCCTAGCCTAATCTTTCGTCATGCCGACAGGGTGTCGGGAAGATTCGTACCCCCCCCCCGGGAGTCCCGGAGAACGGCGAAGGCCGGGACCCGCGGGACAACCCCGCGAACCCCGGCCTTCGACTGCCGCGACCTGCCCCGAGCCGCTCCGGCGGACGGACCGCCGGGCGGACGAGCTCGGTACGACGACTCAGTGGCCGCCCTGCTCCGCCAGACGCTTGATCGACGCGGTGACCTCGGCCTCGGCCTCGGCGCGGCCGACCCAGTTGGCACCCTCGACCGACTTGCCCGGCTCCAGGTCCTTGTAGACCTCGAAGAAGTGCTGGATCTCCAGGCGGTCGAACTCCGAGACGTGGTGGATGTCCTGGAGGTGCTCCCAGCGCGGGTCCGTCGCCGGGACGCACAGCAGCTTGTCGTCGCCGCCGGCCTCGTCCGTCATCTTGAACATGCCGATGACGCGGCACTTGATCAGGCAGCCGGGGAAGGTCGGCTCCTCCAGGATGACCAGCGCGTCCAGCGGGTCGCCGTCGTCCGCGAGGGTGCCCTCGACGTAGCCGTAGTCGGCCGGGTAGCGGGTCGAGGTGAAGAGCATCCGGTCCAGGCGAAGGCGACCGGTCTCATGGTCGACCTCGTACTTGTTGCGGGAGCCCTTCGGGATCTCGATCAGGACGTCGAACTCCAACGGTTCCTCCAAGGTAGGGACTGACAGAATCCAAGTGTCTCCTACGGGAGTGGATGCTCAGGAAAGGGGCCGGGTCGTGCGCGCAGGGGCTGGGGCGGGGGGCCGCCGTCGGGGGACGGCCGCGGGGCTGTTCGGGACGGCACTGCTGGTCGCGGGGACGGTGCTGACGTCGGGTGGTGCGTACGCGCAGCCTTCCGCGACACCCGGGGCGACGCCCACGCCCGGCGGGTCCACCGCACCGCCCGGCACCGGCACGCCCGGGCCGGGTACGCCGGCGACCGGCACCCCCGCGACCGGCACGCCCGCGACCGGCACGCCCGGGGCGGCGTCCGCCTCGGCGTCCCCCGGCTCCGCCGCCCGCCCCGCACCCGCCGCCGGCACGGTGCTGGCCGCCGCCGAGGCCGGCCCGGGCGCCGGACTGCCCACCGCACAGGGACTCCAACAGGCCCTCGCCCCCGTGCTCGGCGACCGGAACCTCGGCACCGTCAGCCTCGCCGTCGCGGACGCCGCCGACGGCCGGCTCCTGTACGGCAGCGGGGAGAACACCCCGGCCACGCCCGCCTCCACCACCAAGCTGGCCACCTCGGTCGCGGCCCTCTCGCTGATCCCGGCGGAGACCCGGCTGACCACCCGGGTCGTCAAGGGCGCGGCCCCCGGCGGGATCACCCTCGTGGGTGGTGGCGACCCCACGCTGACCGCGCTGCCCGCCGACCAGGTGCAGATCGCCGGCCTGCCCGCCGACCCCGACACCGCCCCGGCGTCGCTGGACGCGCTGGCCCGGCAGACCGCCACCGCCCTGAAGGCGGCCGGCACCACCACCGTCTCGCTGGACTACGACCTCTCGCTCTACTCGGGCAACCCGCAGCACAAGAACCACGACGGGGAGAACATCGCGCTGGTCACCTCCCTGATGGTGGACGAGGGCAAGGTCGACCCGAAGAGCCGCGAGGACGCCCCCGCCCGGTTCGCCGACCCGGCCGGCCAGGCCGCCGAGGCGTTCGCCGGCCTGCTGAAGGCCCAGGGCATCACCGTCCAGGGCAAGGCCAAGCAGGCGTCCGCCCCGGCCGCGGCCGACGCCGCGGTGCTCGGCCGGGTGGACTCGCCGACCATGGCCCGGCTGGTCGAACGGATGCTGACCACCTCCGACAACACCCTCGCCGAGGCGATCGCCCGTCAGGCCGCGCTCGCCGCCCGCCAGCCGGCCGGTTTCGAGGGTGCCGCCACCGCGGTCACCCAGGAACTCGCCCGGCTCGGCGTGCCGATGACCGGGGTGGTGATCAACGACGGCAGCGGCCTCCACACCGGCAACGCGATCCCGCCGGTCGTCCTGGTCAGGCTGCTCGCGCTGGCGGGCGCCGACCAGCACCCGGCGCTGCGACCGGTGATGACCGGTCTGCCGATCGCGGGCTTCACCGGCACCCTCGGCAAGCGGTTCGGCGCCGGATCCGGCGCCGCCGACGCGGCCGGGCTGGTCCGCGCCAAGACCGGCAGCCTCAGCGGCGTCAACACCCTGGCGGGCACCGTGGTGGACGCCGAGGGCCGGCTGCTCTCCTTCGCCGTGATGACCCGGACCGGGGCCCCCGTCGACGCGGCCCGCGCCGCGATGGACCGCATCGTCGCCCGGCTGGCGGCCTGCGGCTGCCACTGACCGGCCACTGTGGCTCCCCCCGGCGGACGAGAGCACGTACGGTGAGGGCATGACGAGCGCGAGCGGCGGTGCTGACATGGTCGACTGGAATCTCGCGGTCGCAACCGCGACCAGGCTGGTACGGCCGGGGCCGGAGGTGAGCCGGGCCGAGGCGGCCGCGGTGGTCGCCGAACTGCGCCGGCACGCCCTGGAGGCCGAGGAACACGTCCGGGAGTTCACCGGCATGCGGTCCAGCAGCCTGGCCGAGGCGGTCGCGACCCCGGTGCTGATCGTGGACCGCCCCGGCTGGGTGCGGGCCAACGTGGCGGGGTTCCGCACGATCGTGCAGCCGCTGGTGGAGAAGCTCCAGGCGCGCCGGGCCAACGGCTCCGGCCCCGGGGTCTTCGGCACGGTGGGGGAGAAGGCCACCGGGATCGAGGTCGGCGCCCTGCTGGCCTTCCTGTCCACCAAGGTGCTCGGCCAGTACGAGACCTTCGCCCCGGCCGAGTCCTCGCTGGAGACGCCGGACAGCCCGGCGGCCCTGTTCGACAAGCCGCGGCTCGGCCCCGAGACCGCAGGCCCGGGCCGGCTGCTGCTGGTGGCGCCGAACATCGTGCACGTCGAGCGCGAGCTGGACGTCGACCCGGCCGACTTCCGGCTCTGGGTCTGCCTGCACGAGGAGACCCACCGCACCCAGTTCACCGCGGTGCCCTGGCTGCGCGACCACATCCAGTCCGAGGTGCAGTCGTTCCTGTCCGAGACCGACGTCGACCCGGGGGCGCTGCTGGACCGGCTGCGCGACGCGGCCGGCACGCTCGGCGGCGGCCTGCCCGGACTCGGCGGCCGTGCCGAGAGCGCCCCGTCCGCCGGACTGCTGGAGATCGTCCAGTCGCCGGCGCAGCGCGAGATCCTCGCCCGGCTGACAGCCGTGATGTCGCTGCTGGAGGGCCACGCCGACGTGGTGATGGACGGCGTCGGCCCGGCCGTGGTGCCGAGCGTGGCGGAGATCCGGGAGAAGTTCCAGCAGCGGCGGGACCGCGGCGCCAACCGGCTCGACCTGGTGCTGCGCCGGCTGCTCGGCATGGACGCCAAGCTCCGCCAGTACCAGGACGGCGCGGTCTTCGTCCGGGGCGTGGTCGACCAGGTCGGGATGGACGGCTTCAACCGGGTCTGGACCTCGCCGAACACCCTGCCGACCAAGGAGGAGATCCACGACCCGGCCGCCTGGGTCGCCCGGGTCGCGCGGTAGCCCCTTCCGTCCCGCCGTCCGTCCGCCCTCCGTGCCCGCCGTCGGGCCGGAGGGCGTCGTCCTCGGCGGGCCGGCGCGGACCTTCGGCCGCCGGGGACGGGCCGGGAGCGGGGGGCGGACGACCGTCTCGGCGGGGCGTTCGGTCCGAAGGGTGGTCGCGCGCGGTCAAACCCGTTCGTACGAGTGGTCCAGTCGTGCAGATGGCGGGTGAAGATACGTTTCTCCATTCACCCGAACGTGGGACGGTGGTCGTACCGGTGGCGCGGGTGGCGTAGCGGGTGCCTCCTTTCTGCCACCATCTGTGAGCGCCCGGTAACGCGGTGCGCATGGATGCGCGGTCCCCGCCGCGCCCACAGCCGTCCTGTCCCCCTCTGCCGAGGAGTCGTCCGCCGTGGGCCCTCACCCCGCCGTCGCAGCGATACGCCTGGCCGTACGCCGTACCCTCGCCGACCTCGCCGCCGAGGCCGGCTCCACCTTCACCGCCCCGGTCCGCGAGCCGCGTGAACGCACCGGCGGCGTGCCGCTGGCCGTCGCCGCCGTCGGCACCACGTTGATCGGCAACGCCCACCGCCACCCGTCCGGGCTGCCGCGCACCCCCGCCGCGCCGGGCTCCCCGCTGGTCCTGGTCGCCGTCAGCGGCGGCGCGGACTCCATGGCCCTGGCCATCGCGGCCGCCTTCGAGGCCCCCAAGATCGGTCTGCGGGTCGGCGCCGTCACCGTCGACCACGGCCTCCAGGCGGGATCCGCCGACCGGGCCGCCCAGGTCGCCGACCGGCTCCGCGAGCTCGGGCTCGACCCGGTCGAGGCGATCCCGGTCCAGGTCGGCCGCGAGGGCGGCCCCGAGGCCGCCGCCCGCGACGCCCGGTACGCCGCCCTGGACGAGGCCGCCGAGCGCCACCGCGCGGTCGCCGTCCTGCTCGGCCACACCCGCGACGACCAGGCCGAGACGGTCCTGCTGGGCCTGGCCCGCGGCTCCGGCTCCCGCTCGCTGGCCGGGATGCCGGCCCAGAAGGGCCGCTACCGCCGCCCGCTGCTGGAACTGGACCGGGCCGCCACCCGGCAGGCCTGCTCCGCGCAGTCCATCCCGGTCTGGGACGACCCGCACAACTGCGATCCGGCCTTCACCCGCTCGCGGGTCCGCCACGAGGTGCTGCCGGTGCTGGAGAAGCACCTGGGCGGCGGCGTGGTCGAGGCGCTCGCCCGTACCGCCCGGCTGTTCCGCGACGACGCCGACGCGCTGGACCAGTGGGCCTCCCTGGCCGAACGCGACCTCCGGACGGGCGAAGGCACCCTGGACGCCGTGAAGCTGGCCGAACTGCCCTCCGCCGTGCGCCGCCGGGTGCTGCGCCGGGCCGCGCTGCGCGCGGGCTGCCCGGCCGGGGACCTCTTCGCCCGGCACCTCGAAACGATCGACCTGCTGGTCACCGGATGGCGCGGCCAGGGGCCGCTGCACCTACCCGGGGGCGTCGAAGCCACCCGGCGGTGTGGCACGCTGGTCTTTCGGCGACAGGGCGACTGACGGGCTGGTGTGCCCCGGGGAAGCCGGCCGCCGGCCATCCAGACCCCGACACGTTTGAGGACGTATCCCCGGTGGACCAGAACGACATGGGCGCTGACCTCGCGAAGGTGCTCATCAGCAAGGACGAGATCGACGCGAAGCTCCTGGAGCTGGCCGAGCGCATCGACCGCGACTACGCAGGCAAGGACCTGCTGATCGTCGGCGTCCTCAAGGGTGCCGTGATGGTCATGGCCGACCTCGCCCGGGCCCTGCACTCGCAGGTCACGATGGACTGGATGGCGGTCTCCTCCTACGGGATGGGCACCAAGTCCTCCGGCGTGGTGCGTATCCTCAAGGACCTCGACACCGACATCGCCGGCCGTGACGTGCTGATCGTCGAGGACATCATCGATTCCGGACTGACCCTCTCCTGGCTGCTCGGCAACCTGGGCTCGCGCGGTCCGGCCTCGCTGGAGGTCTGCACGCTGCTGCGCAAGCCGGACGCCGCCAAGGTCGAGATCGACGTCAAGTACGTCGGGTTCGACATCCCCAACGAGTTCGTGGTCGGCTACGGCCTCGACTACGCCGAGAAGCTGCGCAACCTGCCGTTCATCGGCACGCTCGCCCCGCACGTCTACGGCGGCTGATTGACCCCGTTCGGACGACGGGCGGGAACGGTTGGCCGTTCCTGCCCGTTGGGTCGGGGGAACAGAGAAACACTGTCGTGTCGCTGTGCTCCCGCCATGAGCGGGTCGTACTGCGGTACGGTCCAATAAAACCGCTCTTCACATGAGCACAGACCGGATGCGCCGGCGGCCCACAGCCCCGCGGCGCCGTTGAGTGGCAGGAGGGACGGGGCGGCAACGCCCCGCATGGATGGACGTCAAGCGATACTTCCGTGCGCCGATCATGTGGATCGTGCTGGCCGTCCTCGCCGTCATCGTGCTGATGCAGGTCGTTTCGGATTCGAACGGCTACAAGACGGTGGACACCGGGCAGGTCGTCGCAGCGATCGACGCGAAGCAGGTCAAGTCGGCGCAGATCACCACGGGTGACTCGAGCACAATCAAGATCCAGCTGAAGGACGGTGCCAAGCTGCCCGCAGTGGGCACCGGCAAGCCGCAGTCCGGCAGCAAGTTCCAGGCCTCCTACATCGGGGACCAGGGCGTTGCGATCGCCGACAAGCTGCAGGCCCAGATCAACGACAACGACCAGAGCACGCTCTCCGAGGGCTACACCGTCAGCCCGGAGAAGCAGAGCACCCTCGTCAGCCTGCTGCTGTCGATGCTGCCCATTGTGATCATCGTTCTGGTCTTCCTGTTCCTGATGAACCAGATGCAGGGCGGCGGCTCCCGCGTCATGCAGTTCGGCAAGTCCAAGGCCAAGCTGCTGACCAAGGACACCCCGAAGACCACCTTCTCCGACGTCGCAGGCGCGGACGAGGCGGTCGAGGAGCTCCACGAGATCAAGGAGTTCCTGCAGGAGCCGGCCAAGTTCCAGGCCGTCGGCGCCAAGATCCCCAAGGGTGTGCTGCTCTACGGCCCGCCCGGAACCGGCAAGACCCTGCTGGCGCGTGCCGTCGCGGGCGAGGCCGGGGTGCCGTTCTACTCGATCTCGGGTTCGGACTTCGTCGAGATGTTCGTGGGTGTCGGCGCCAGCCGCGTCCGCGACCTCTTCGAGCAGGCCAAGGCGAACGCCCCGGCGATCGTCTTCGTCGACGAGATCGACGCAGTCGGCCGGCACCGCGGTGCGGGTCTCGGCGGCGGTCACGACGAGCGCGAGCAGACCCTCAACCAGCTGCTGGTCGAGATGGACGGCTTCGACGTCAAGGGCGGCGTGATCCTCATCGCGGCCACCAACCGCCCGGACATCCTGGACCCGGCGCTGCTGCGCCCGGGCCGCTTCGACCGTCAGATCTCGGTCGAGCGTCCCGACCTCCAGGGCCGTCTGGACATCCTCAAGGTGCACCAGAAGGGCAAGCCGATCGCGCCCGACGTCGACCTCTCGGCCGTCGCCAAGCGCACCCCCGGCTTCACCGGTGCCGATCTGTCGAACGTCCTGAACGAGGCGGCGCTGCTGACCGCCCGCTCGGACAAGAAGCTGATCGACAACAACACCCTGGACGAGGCGATCGACCGCGTCGTGGCGGGTCCGCAGAAGCGCACGCGGATCATGTCCGAGAAGGAGAAGAAGATCACCGCGTACCACGAGGGCGGCCACGCCCTGGTGGCGGCGGCCTCTCCGAACGCGGACCCGGTGCACAAGATCACCATCCTGTCCCGCGGCCGGGCCCTCGGCTACACCATGGTGCTGCCGGACGAGGACAAGTACTCCACCACCCGCAACGAGATGCTCGACCAGCTGGCGTACATGCTGGGCGGGCGTGCGGCGGAGGAGCTGGTCTTCCACGACCCGACCACCGGTGCCTCGAACGACATCGAGAAGGCCACCGCCACCGCGCGGGCCATGGTCACCCAGTACGGCATGACCGAGCGCCTCGGTGCCATCAAGTTCGGCAGCGACAACTCGGAGCCGTTCCTGGGCCGTGAGATGGGTCACCAGCGCGACTACTCGGAAGAGGTCGCCGGGCTGGTCGACGAAGAGGTCAAGAAGCTCATCGAGAACGCGCACAACGAGGCCTGGGAGATCCTGGTCGAGAACCGCGACGTGCTCGACAACCTGGTCCTGGAGCTCCTGGAGAAGGAGACCCTCAACAAGGAGCAGATCGCCGAGATCTTCACGCACATCGTGAAGCGCCCGGCTCGTCCGGCCTGGACCGGGTCCGCCCGTCGGACCCCGTCGACCCGCCCGCCGGTGCAGTCCCCGAAGGAGCTGGCGCTCACCTACGGCGCCGCCGCCGTCGAGGCCGCCCCGGCCGACGTGGCGAAGGTCCCGCCGCTGCAGCCCGAACCGCCCGCCGAGGGCTGACCGGCAGCACGGGCACCCGCCGGAATGGATGCCGCGTCACCAGGGTTTGTACCCTGGAGGCGCGGCATCCGTGCTGTTCAGCCAAGTCAGTCCCACGAGAAGCGAGGCCCGCATGATCGACCCGGTGACGCTCGACGGTCCGCCCGCCGTCGGCACCTTCGACCAGAAGCGGGCCGAGAACGCGATCCGCGAGCTGCTGCTGGCCGTGGGGGAGGACCCGGACCGCGAGGGGCTGCTGGAGACGCCCGCGCGGGTGGCACGGGCGTACAAGGAGATATTCGCGGGTCTCTGGCAGGAGCCCGAGGAGGTCCTCACCACCACCTTCGACCTCGGCCACGACGAGATGGTGCTGGTCAAGGACATCGAGCTGACGTCCGTCTGCGAGCACCACCTGGTCCCGTTCCGGGGGGTCGCGCACGTCGGGTACATCCCGTCCACGAGCGGCAAGATCACCGGCCTGTCCAAGCTGGCCCGGCTGGTCGACGTCTACGCCCGCCGGCCGCAGGTCCAGGAGCGTCTCACCAGCCAGGTCGCCGACGCGCTGATGCGGATCCTGGAGCCGCGCGGCGCGATCGTCGTGGTCGAGTGCGAGCACATGTGCATGTCGATGCGGGGCATCCGCAAGCCCGGGGCGAAGACCATCACGTCCTGCGTGCGCGGCCAGCTGCGCGACCCGGCCACCCGGGCCGAGGCGATGAGCCTCATCATCGGGCGCTGACCGGGTCGGCGCCGCGGGCCGCCGGTCAGATCGCCTCCTGCGCCTCCTGGGCGTCGGACACCGCGTGCGGCGGAGCGGGCATGCCCAGCGCGTTGCGGCGCGCGGGCATCCGCAGCCGCACCATCCGCCGCCAGCCGTACGCCCGGTCGTACAGGTAGAGCGCGTGGACGCCCGCGGTGACCGCGGCCCGCTGCCAGAGCGGCCAGCGCAGGATCCGCGCCATCCGGGACGTCACCGCGAGCCCGACGTCCCGGTGGGTGCGGATCTCGCCGCGGGCGCAGGTCTCCAGGACGTGCCGGACGTACGGGCCGTGGCCCTCGGAGACCAGCCGGAGCAGCTCCTCGTGGCAGTAGGCGAGGTGGTTGTCCTCGTCGGCCGAGATCATCCGCATCGCCCGGCCGACGTCGGGGTTGTCCCCGTAGGCCTTCACCAGCTGGCGCATCTGCTCGGCCGCGCGCTGCTCGGTGACCCGGCTGTGCGCCAGGTAGGTGATGATCTCGCGCTCGGTCAGCGGGACGTCGCCGGTGAGCCGCTCGTGGGCGAGGCCGACGCCCTGGCGCTCCAGCAGCATGCAGTAGTCGGCCTCGGCGGGGACGTCGATCCTGGGCAGGCCGCGCTTGTTCAGCAGCTGGGTGAAGATCCGGCCGTGCTTGCGCTCGTCGGCGCCGTGCCGGGCGATCTTCGGGGCGAGCACCGGGTCGAGGGTGAGGACGGTGATCCGTTCGTTCTCCCAGCCGCCCTGGTCCTCGCCGCCGGCTGCGATGCTGCAGAACAGCTGATAGGCCTCGTCGTTCCGGTAGATCTCGTCGAAGAGTGATCGGGTGCTGAGCATGGGGCCTCCTGCCCGGATCCGGGACGGTGCCGGCCGTTCGGCCGGGCGGTCTCGATGCGTTCCCCCGGGGCGCCGGGCGGTCCGCCCGACCGGCCGGTAGTCACCCGGCTGCCCTAGCCGAGGTGGTGGCCCATCCACTCCAGCGAGGCGGGCAGCTCGCGCACCCAGCTCTCGAAGTTGTGACCGCCGTCGTCCAGGTAGAGCGACTCCACCGTGAACTGGGGGTTGGCGGCGGCGACCTGCTGGGCCAGGTCGACGAACTGGACGGTCCGCGGGTAGTCGGCCTCCTTGCGGGTGGAGACGACCAGCATCGACAGGGCCGGGACGGGCAGGTTCTGCAGCCGCCACGCGAGGTCGCTCTGCTCGGCCAGCGCCGCGTCGCCGCCGAACAGGCTGCCGCCGGTGAACTGGTCCTCCACGACCTTGAAGTCGCCGTGCAGGCCGCCGGCCGCGCCGAAGACGTTCGGGAACCGCATCGCCAGCCGGAACGCGCAGCTGCCGCCGGTCGAGTAGCCGAAGGTGCCCCAGGCGGCGGCCGAGCGGCTGGTCCGGTACGCGGAGCGGAGCGCCTCCGGGACGTCCCTGGTGAACCAGGACTCGGCGAGCGGCCCGCCGGGGACGTCCACGCACTCGGTGTTGCGCGACGCGGAGACGGTCGGACGGGACAGCACCACGATGGTCGGCTGCATCCTGCCGGTGCGCTGGAGCTCGGCGGCGGTCTGGACGACCGGCAGGTCCTTCATCAGATTGAGCGTCGTGCCGGGGTAGCCGGCGATGGCCAGCAGCACCGGGAAGCGGACCAGGGCGAACTTCGGGTCGAAGTACTCGGGCGGCAGGTAGACGAACATCTGGTCGGACAGGCCGGTCTCCTTCCCGGTGATCCGGACCGACTCGACCCTGCCGACCTCCTCGGGCGGCCCCTTCGGCAGGTCGCCGACGGTCTCCATGCCGCCCTCGTTGGTCGGCTGGAGCAGTGCGTCGGGGGCCGCTCCGCCCTTGTGGTTCTCGTTGCTGGTCAGGGCGAGCTTGGTGCCGCCGGAGCTGAGCAGGTCGTTCCATGTGGTGTAGAAGCCGAAGGAGTTGTTGACGGCGAGCGCCATCACGGCGAGGACCGACACCTGAGTGACCGTCATCAGTCCGACCCGGCCGAGCACCGGCAGCGGGCGCTGGCGCGCCAGCCTGGGCCAGATCCAGAGGGTGGCGACGAGCGCCGCCGAGCCCAGGGCGAGGAGCGAGTTCATCAGCGCGTCGCTGGTCAGTTCCATGCCGTGGGCCTTCCGGTGGGACACTGTCGGTGCAGGGTTCATCGTCTGGCGGTGCGTCAGCCGGGGCCAGCGCGGCTAGGCTGTCCGGACGTCGGGAGGGCCCGGGAGGCCGCCGGTCGCAGTGCGCAACCGACGCCCTAGAATGCGGCGTCCACCGTACGTACCGCGTACGCGGGGGCCCGTCGCGCCACGCGGCGAGGGGCTCCGGCACCCACCCCTCGGCTCAATCGCAGTGCCCCCAGGGCTTCGGCTTACCCTTCGTTTCCGGTTCCTTGGTGTGCGTCTTGCCTGATGAAGGAAATCGCATGAAGGTCCATCACGGCTCCTCCCCCGGAGTGACAGGACACCGCTCCGAAGCCTCTACGCTGAACCTCCATGAGCGTTCCCGTGTCCGTTGAGCCGAGCCCCGAGCAGCCGCCCCGCCGTCGCGGCCTGCAGACGCTTCGTACCCAAGCCGCCGCCGTACCGCGGGCCTGGCTGCCCGGTGCGGTCGGCTACGCCTGTCTGCTGATCGGGCTGGTGGACGTCGCGAGCGCGGTGTTCCCCAAGCTCCGGCACACCAAGGTGCACACCTTCGCCGGGCAGCTGCCCGGCGGCACCACCACCCTGGCCGCCGCCGGCACCCTGATGGTCGGCCTGCTGCTGGTGCTGCTCGCGCACGCGCTGCGCCGGCGCAAGCGGCGTGCCTGGCGGGCGGTCTGCGTCCTGCTGCCGATCGGCGCCGCGCTGCACCTGCTGCGCTGGCACCAGCTGGGCCCGGCGGTCATCTCGCTGGTGCTGTTCGTGGTCGTGCTGGTCCACCGGCGCGAGTTCTACGCCAAGGCGGACCCCCGCACGCGCTGGCGGGCGGTGGTCAACCTGGTCGTGATGGGCGCCGTCAGCGTGCTGCTCGGCCTGCTGGTCGTCTCCACCCGGACCGGGTACGAGCTCGGCCACGCCGGCCTGTACGAGCGGCTGGAGCACGTCGTCTACGGACTGTTCGGCTTCGAGGGACAGGTCCACTACACCTCGGACCGGGTCTCCGACCTGGTCGCCTACCTGCTCGGCGGGATGGGCCTGATCACCGCCTTCACCACCGCGTACCTGGCGCTGCGCCCGGAGAAGCCCAAGCCGGAGCTGACGGCCGAGGACGAGGAGAAGGTCCGTGGGCTGCTGGAGCGCCACGGCGAGCGGGACTCGCTCGGCTACTTCGCGCTGCGCCGCGACAAGAGCGTGCTGTTCTCGCCCAGCGGCAAGGCGGCGATCTCCTACCGGGTGGTCTCCGGGGTGATGCTCGCCTCCGGTGACCCGGTCGGCGACGTCGAGGCCTGGCCCGGCGCGATCAAGGTCTTCATGGCCGAGGCCCGCGAGCACGCCTGGGTGCCGGCCGTGATGGGCTGCAGCGAGGTCGGCGGCGAGGTCTGGACCCGGGAGGCGGGCCTGGACGCGCTGGAGCTGGGGGACGAGGCGATCGTCGACACGGCCACCTTCTCGCTCTCCGGGCGGGCGATGCGCAACGTGCGCCAGATGGTCAAGCGGATCGAGCGCAACGGCTACTCCTGCCAGGTGCGCCGGGTCTCCGACCTGACCCCGGAGGAGAAGTACCGGATCGCCGACGCCGCGGCCCGCTGGCGCGGCACCGACACCGAGCGCGGCTTCTCGATGGCCCTCGGCCGGTTCGGGGACCCGGGTGACGACGCCTGCGTGGTGGTCACCGCCCACAAGGCCCCGGAGGAGGGCGAGACCGGCGACGACCTCAAGGCCGTGCTGCACTTCGTCCCCTGGGGGACGGACGGCATCTCGCTGGAGCTGATGCGCCGTGACCGGGCCGCCGACCCCGGCCTGAACGAGCTGCTGATCGTCGCGGCGCTGCAGGCGGTGCCGGCGATGGGGGTCCGGCGGGTCTCGCTGAACTTCGCGATGTTCCGCTCGGCGCTCGCCCGCGGTGAGCGGATCGGCGCCGGACCGGTGCTGCGGGCCTGGCGGGGGCTGCTGGTCTTCCTCTCGCGCTGGTTCCAGATCGAGTCGCTGTACAAGTTCAACGCCAAGTTCCAGCCGGAGTGGGAGCCCCGGTTCCTGGTCTTCCCCAACACCCGCGACCTGCCCCGGATCGGCTTCGCCGCGATGCAGGCGGAGGCCTTCATCACGCTCGGCATGCCCCGGATCGGCCGCAAGCGGCAGCGCCAGGGCCTGATGCCGGCCGACGCCCGGCCGGAGGTCGGCGAGGCCGCCTGAGCCGCGCCGACCGGTCCGCCGGCCCCCGTCGAGGCGTGTCCTCGGCGGGGGCCGGCGGCTTGTCCGGCCCACCCCGGACCGGCGTCCGGGGTGGGCTGCCGCGTGACCGGATGGCGTCGGCCAGATAATGGGGTTATGAGCAATTCGGTGCCCTTCTCCCTGCCGGCCGGACTGCCGCGGCTCGACCGCTGCGCCGTCATGGGCGTGGTCAACGTGACCCCCGACTCCTTCTCGGACGGCGGTCTGTGGCACGACCCGGCCCGGGCCGTCGCCCACGGGCTCGCGCTCCGCGCCCGCGGCGCGGACCTGGTCGACGTCGGCGGCGAGTCCACCCGCCCCGGCTCGCAGCGGGTGCCCGAGGAGGAGGAGCTGAACCGGGTCCTGCCGGTGGTGCGGGAGCTGGCCGACGCGGGGGTGCCGGTCTCCGTCGACACCATGCGCGCCTCCGTCGCCGAGCAGGCCGTGGCGGCCGGCGCGGTGATCATCAACGACGTCTCCGGCGGGCTGGCCGACCCGGCGATGGCCCGGGTCGTGGCCGAGACCGGCGCACCCTTCGTGGTGATGCACTGGCGCGGGCAGTCCGCGGCCATGGACCGGCTGGCGGTCTACGACGACGTCGTCACCGACGTGGTCGCCGAGCTCACCGGCCGGATGGAGGCGCTGCTGGCCGCCGGCGCCAAGGAGGAGCAGCTGATCCTCGACCCGGGCCTCGGCTTCGCCAAGACCGCCGAGCACAACTGGCAGCTGCTCGGCCGGCTCGACGCGCTCACCGCGCTCGGCCGGCCCGTCCTGGTCGCCGCATCGCGCAAGCGGTTCCTGGGTACGCTGCTCGCCGACCCGGAAACCGGGGAACTGCGCCCGGCCCGAGAGCGCGACGACGCGACCGCTGCGGTGTCGGTGCTGTCGGCCAGGGCGGGGGCCTGGGCGGTGCGGGTGCACGACGTGTCCGGCACGGCGGATGCCGTCCGGGTGGTCGCGGCCTGGCAGCGCGCGGCCCGGCAGGGGTGACCGGCAGGGAGGACGGGAGGGTCATGGCAGGTGACGGCAGGTTGAGCGGGGAGACCGCGGGCCGACAGGCCGCCGAGGCGGACCGGGAGGCGGCCCTGGAGGCCAACCGGGCGCTCTACGAGGCGCTGGAGAACGGGGACCTGGAGGCGGTCGAGGAGGCCTGGCTCGGGGCCGACGAGGCCGACGACAAGGGCGGCGTGGTCTGCGTCCACCCGGGCTGGCCGGTGCTGCGCGGACGGGCCCAGGTGACCCGCTCGTACATGTTGATCATGGCGAACACCGAGTACATCCAGTTCATCCTCACGGACGAGGAGGCCGAGGTGCACGGCGATGTGGCCCTTGTCACGTGCACCGAGAACATCCTTTCCGGCGGGGAGGCGGAGGAGGAGGGGGAGCTCGGCCCGCTGGTCGGCGGAAAGGTCGTCTCGACCAATCTCTTCCGCCGCACCCCGGCCGGGTGGAAAGTCTGGTCCCATCACGGTTCACCCGTTCTGACCAGCGCCGACGAGGACGAAGAGGACTGATTCCGGGAACGGGCGGGAAATGTCGCCCGGCGGTGGTCCGGGAATTCCCGGACGGTCACCGAACGTTCACGTCAAGCGCCATTCCGGCGCGCGTGGCGACGGTTCGTGCCGGGTAGGACGGTCAGGTGTTGTCGGCGCGCGCGGGTAGATTCGAAATCGGAGTGTCGGGCGCGACGCCCGTCTCCGCCCTGCCTGCCCACACCCTTCCGGGGTGGGGCCAGTCCGACTGGGAGCAGTGATTCGTTTGCTGGACCGCGTCACCCTGCGGGGCCTGCGCGCCCGGGGTCACCACGGCGTCTTCGAGCGCGAGCGCGTCGACGGCCAGACCTTCGTGGTGGACCTGGTGCTGTACCTGGACACCCGCCCCGCCGCGTCCGGCGACGACCTCACCCGCACGGCGCACTACGGCGTCGTGGCCGAGGAGGTCACCGCGATCATCGCCGGCGAGCCGGTCGACCTGATCGAGACCCTGGCCCAGCGGATCGCCGACCAGTGCCTGAAGCACGAGGCGGTCGAGGAGGTCGAGGTGACCGTGCACAAGCCGGACGCCCCGATCACCGTGCCGTTCGACGACGTGACCGTGACCATCCACCGGGCCCGCGCGTGACCACCACCGCGCGCCCCGCGGCAGCCGCCGAGCCCGTTCCAGCTGTAGAGGAAGTCCCGATGAGCGACCGAAGCGAGCGACTCACCGAAAGGCCCGTCCGGGTGACCGTCCGGGCCGGGCGGAACGGGGCGGGCGCATGAGCACGATCGACCCGACCGCCGCGCCGAGCGCGTTCGACCTGGAGAGCCGGGTGGACTCGGTCGACACCACCCTGCACGGCCAGCGCTGCGCCGTGATCGCCCTCGGCTCCAACCTCGGCAACCGCCTGGACACCCTCCAGGGGGCCGTGGACGCCCTCGCGGACACCCCCGGGCTCCGGATCAAGGCCGTCTCCGCCGTGTACGAGACGGCGGCCGTCGGCGGCCCCGAGGACCAGCCCGCCTACTACAACGCGGTGGTGGTGCTCCGCACCTCGCTGCCCCCGCGGGACCTGCTGGAGCGCGGCAACGCGATCGAGGACGCCTTCGGCCGGGTCCGCACCGTCCACTGGGGTCCGCGCACCCTGGACGTCGACATCCTCGCCTACGAGGGCGTCACCAGCGAGGACCCGCAGCTGCTGCTGCCGCACCCGCGCTCGCACGAGCGGGCCTTCGTGCTCGCCCCGTGGCTGGACGCCCAGCCGGAGGCCGAGGTGCCCGGCCACGGGCCGGTGGCCGACCTGCTGGCGGCGCTCGGCGGCCCGGACGCCCAGGGCGTCCGGCGGCGCGAGGACATCGGGCTGACCCTGCCGGAGTAGCGCCCGCCCCGCCCGCCCCGGGTCCTGCGGCGTCGCCGTCGCCGGCCGGGGAACTCGGGCGGGGGTCCCGGCCGTACGAACAGGTGGGCGCCGAACAGGTGGGCGTCCTGGTACGGGGGGTGTCCTTCGGGCCGAGCCCGGTACGGTGGCCTGGCGCCGCCGTGCCCGTGCCCGGGGGCGGCCTCCCGTCACCGCTGCCCCGGGAAAGGACCCTGTCCGCGTGAAGCTGCTTCGCCTCCGCCTGTTGGTCGGCATCACCGCCGCGACCACGGCGCTGTCCTGGGCCGGTGCCAAGCTCTGGTCCTCCCTGGACACGCTGCCCGCCGTGCCCGGTGCGGCACCGGTGGTGCTGGCCGCGGTGGCGGTGATCCTGCTCGCCACCGCGCTGTCGCTGCGTTCGCGGCTGAAGGCGGCCCGCGACCGGCAGCCCGGGGCGAAGCGGGTCGACCCGTTGGGCGCGGCCCGCGCGGTGGTGCTGGGCCAGGCGAGCGCGCTGGTCTCGGCGGTGGTCACCGGCATCTACGCGGGAGCCGGGATCCACCTGCTCGGCGAGCTGGACGTGCCGGCCCGGAAGGACCAGGCGATCACCGCCGGCTTCGCGGTGCTGGCCGGCGTGGCGGTGATCGCGGCGGCGCTCTGGTTGCAGCACGTCTGCAAGCTGCCGGAGAACCACGACGACCCGGGCGGGCGCGGGCCTGCGGCCACCCACCGCTGACCGGGCGTTCCCCGCTGGTCCCGGGTGATCCCCCGGGTGCGTCCGGTAAAGCCGGCGCGGTGTCAAGGGCCAAAGCGGACCCTGGGCTGACACGGCCCCAATTCGCACGCTAGTTTCTTGGCATGTCTCGCGGACGCCACCGTCATTCCTCCGTCCTCGGCCGGGTCTTTCCCCCCACCGCCGCCGGCGTGCTCATCGTCGCCGCGCTGGCCGCGCTGCTTGTCAGTCAGGACACCGTCCTGGTCCGTTCGGTGGGTGTCGCGGCGGTGCTCGCGACGCTCGGGATCGCGGTGCTGCTGCGGCAGCGCGACCGGGCCGCCCGGGCGGCTGCCGAACTCTCCGTCGCGCAGCGCCTGCGGGCCGAGGAGCGGTTCGAGGAACAGCTCGCCGAGGCCGAGTACGCCGCCGAGGTGGCCGAGGAGCGGGCGACCCGGTTCGGCCGCCGGCTGACCGCCGAGAAGTCCCGGCTCGCGAAGGCCGAGACGGAGATCGCCCGGCTGCTCAAGGAACGCGCGGTGTCGGTCGCCGAGCAGGCGCTCAAGGAGGCCGAGGCGGCCCAGCGGGCGCTCGCCGCGAGCCGGCCCAGGTACCCCGCCAGTCCGGCCGCGTTCGTCCGTGCCGGGGCCGTGCTGCGGCAGCTGGAGCGGCGCGCGGCGCAGCTGCAGGCGCAGCGGGAACGGGAGGCGCAGCGGGAGGCCGAGCGCGCGGCGGGTGCGGAGGTCACCTTGCGGCCCCGGACGACGCCCGCGACGACGCCCGCGAAGGCGCCCGCGGTGCCGGTGCCCGCCGCGGCCCCCGCACGGGTGACGCCGGCGGTTCCGGCTCCGGTGGTGCCCGCGGTGCCCGCTCCCGCGGAGGCGGGGCCCTCCGCGGCGGCCGTCCCGGCGGCGCCCGCGGCTCCGGCGGCGCGGGTGGCGCCCGCGGCGCCGGTCCGGC
>NZ_JBEXNT010000103.1:0-34604 GCF_040611255.1 Kitasatospora sp. NPDC002965
CGCCCGGGCGCAGCACCCCCGCACCGCCCGCCGGTCGGCCCGGTCGCCGCCCCGCCCGCACGGTTACGCACGCGGCCGGGGCGGCAGGTGGCGACCTCCCGGTGGCGCGGGCACGACCGGACAGGTACACGCCACCGGGAGGAGTCGAGGGACCGGGAGGGCTACTTCACCTCGCGGCCGGAGAGCCGCTCGACGCCGCGCAGCAGCGCCGAGTGGTCGAGGGAGCCGTCGCCGTTGGCACGGGCGGAGGCGACCAG
Organism: Kitasatospora sp. NPDC002965; assembly: GCF_040611255.1. NCBI lineage: Bacteria > Bacillati > Actinomycetota > Actinomycetes > Kitasatosporales > Streptomycetaceae > Kitasatospora > Kitasatospora sp. NPDC002965. The sequence goes on from NZ_JBEXNT010000103.1 coordinate 258, forward strand.
CTGGGCGACGACCGCGCCGACCGGGAGGGCGGCGCCGACGGCGCGGGCGGCCTCGGTGACGATCCCCATGTCCTTGTGGTGCAGGTCGATGCGGAAGCCGGGGGCGAACTCGCGGTTCAGCATGTTGGTCTTCTTGCGGTTCAGCACGGTCGAGCCCGCCAGGCCGCCGCCGAGCACGTCCAGCGCGGCCCCGAGGTCGACTCCGGCGTTCTCCAGGAAGACGACGGCCTCGGCCACGGCCTGGATGTTGACGGCGACGATCAGCTGGTTGGCGGCCTTGACCGTCTGACCGGCGCCGGCCGGGCCGACGTGGACCACCGTGGTGCCGAGCACGTCGAACAGCGGCTTGGCCTCGGCGAAGTCCTCGGCGGCGCCGCCGACCATGATCGAGAGAACGGCCTCGACCGCGCCCGCCTCGCCACCGGAGACCGGGGCGTCCAGCGCACGGACGCCCTTCTCCCGGGCGGCGGCCTCGACCCTGATCGAGGTCTGCGGGGTGATGCTCGACATGTCGATGACGAGCGTGCCGGGCCGGACGTTCTCCAGGACGCCGCCCTCGCCGAGGACGACCTGCTCGACCTGCGGGTCGGCCGGGACCATGGTGATCACGACCTCGGCGTCCCGCACCGCGTCCGCGATGCTGGTGGCGCCGTGGCCCCCGGCCGCGACCAGGGCGTCGATCTGCGGCCGGGTGAGGTTGTAGCCGGTGACGTGGTGGCCGGCGCCGACCAGGTTGGCGGCCATCGGGCTTCCCATGATGCCGAGGCCGATGAAGGCGATCTTGCGGCTCATCGCGTCGTTCCTTCTGTCCGTGGAGCGGGGAGGGTGGGTGGGTGGCCGGCGCGGCCGGGCACGACCTAGGCGGCGCGGTGCTCACGCGGGAGCCACCCGAAGCTGTCGGCGCTGACGCCGGTGGACGGGCGGTACTCGAGGCCGATCGGGCCGGTGTAGCCGGCGGCGGTGAGCCGGGCGAAGAGGTCCTCGAAGTCCAGCCCGCCGGTGCCCGGCTCGTTGCGGCCGGGGGTGTCCGCGATCTGCACGTGGCCGATCCGGTCGGCGTACGCGTCGATGACGGCCGCCGGGTCCTCGCCGTTGCGGGCCAGGTGGTAGAGGTCGCAGAGGAACCTCGCGTTGCCCAGGCCGGTGGCGGCGTTGACCCTGTCGACCACCTCGACCGCGGCGGCGGCGGAGACCAGCGGGTAGTCCGGGGACTCCGGCCGGTTCAGCGCCTCGATCAGCAGCACCGCGCCGATCCCGTGCGCGGCCCGGGCGGCGAGGACGAGGTTCTCCAGCGCGAGGGCGTCCTGCCCGGCCGGGTCCTCGCCGGCGACCCGGTTGCCGTAGAGGGCGTTGAGCGCCGGGGTGCCGAGCGAGGCGGCGAGGGCGGCGGCGACGGGGACGTTGGCCCGGAACCGCTCCTTCTCGGACGGCACCGAGACGGTACCGCGCGCCCCCTTCACGAGGTCGTCGAGGAAGTTGAGGCCGGTGAGCCGTACGCCGGCGTCGGTGAACGCCTTGCGGAGCGCGTCCAGCTCCGTCTCGGCGGGGCTGTGGTCCTCGCCGAACGGCCACCACAGCTCGGCGGCGGTGAATCCGGCGGCGGCCGCCGCGGCCGGGCGCTCCAGCAGCGGGAGCTCGCCGAACAGGATCGACAGGTTGACCGTGAAGCTGTGCCGGGAAGCGGCGGTCACGTCCATCACCTCGTGTCTCTCTTCCGTCATCCACAACTTCCACGATGCGGAAGGGGGATTCTGTCTGGTGGAAGCATGTCCGGCCCCTCGGAGAACTGTCAAGGCGTCTACAACATTTTGTTGAAGCCTCCGCCCGCCCCGACCGCGCAGTCGCCACCGAGCGGCCCGAACCGGCCACTGACCGCCCCACCCCTCGCTCGCTACAGTGAGCGGGTGCGATTGATGGTGGAGTTCACGACAGAACCGTTCGAGCTGGACACGTTCCCGGAGCACGCCGCGGCGGCCCGGAAGGCGGTCGACGAAGCGGGCCTGGCCGTCGCGGTCGGCCCCTTCGGCACCGGCGCCGAAGGCGAGGCCGACCAGGTCCTGGCCGCCGTGACCCGGCTGCTCCGGGAGAGCCTGGACGCCGGCGCGACCCGGATATCGGTCCAGGTCAGCGTGCTCGGCGACGAAGGCGCCGACGCGCCCGAGGAGGGTGGTAGGCCGTGACCGAGCACGTCGAACACCCGCTCGCCGCGGCGCTGAAGCCGCTGCTGGACGCGGTCGGCGCGACGCCCCTCCCGGTGGGCGAGGCGAAGCCCGAGGACGTCGTCCTGGAGTGGGAGGGCGCACCGGCACTGGCCGTCCGGCTGCCCCACCTCAGCAACGCGCTGGACCGCCTGCTGGCCGAGACGGCCCGCCAGTTCGACGGCCGGCCGCTGGCCGAGCTGGACCGCTGGGAGAAGCAGCGCGTCGTCGCCCTGCTGGAGGAGCGCGGCGCGTTCACCGTCCGGCACGGCGTCGAGACGGTCGCCACGGCACTCGGCGTGAGCCGCTTCACCGTGTACAACTACCTCAACCGCCAGGACGGTTCGAAGTCCGGCTGAGCCCGCGGGCCCGGGTGCGCCCCGCCGGCAGGGTCAGTGTGACCCCGTCCCCGGCGGGGCGCACTTGTCGCATCACACACGAGACACCCCGCGACCAGGGCCGCCGCGAAACGTAACCACCAACCGTTCAACAAAGTGTTGACGACCCGATCCCACCGATCTAGCTTGTGCGGGTGGCACCACTCCCCAGGAGGTCCACCCGTGACCAACCACCCCCACGCCCTTGAAGCCCTGACGGCGGCCGACGCCGCCGAGCTGAGGGAGATCCTGCTGGACGTCTGCTCCAGCCCCGGCTGGGCCGACGCCGTCGTCGCGGCCCGACCGTGGACCGACCGCCGGGCACTGCTCGACGCCAACGCCGAGGCCATGGCCGAGCTCTCCGCCGCCGACCTGCACGACGCGATGGCCGGCCACGCCCGGATCGGCACGCCCAGGCCGGGCGACGCCACCTCCGAGCGCGAGCAGGCCGGCGTCCTCGGGGCCGAGGACGCCCTGCTCGACGAACTGCGCCGGGCCAACGCCGCCTACGAGGCCAAGTTCGGCCACGTGTTCCTGATCTGCGCGACCGGCCGTACCGCGGCCACCATGCTCGCCGCCCTGCGCGAGCGCCACCCCAACGACCCGGCCACCGAGGCCGAGATCGTCCGGGAGGAACTGCGGAAGATCAACGACATTCGCATCAACCGCCTGCTCGACGATAACTGACGCATCATCAGGTATCACTGACGCAGGATCACCACTGCCATCAGTAAGGTCACCCACCCATGACCGGCATCTCCACCCACGTGCTCGACACCAGCCTCGGCCGCCCGGCCGAGGGCGTCCCGGTCGAGCTCGCCCAGCACACCGAGGGTGGCTGGCAGGTGCTCGGCACCTCCGCCACGGACTCCGACGGCCGGGTCGAAGACCTGCCGGCCGTGGAGGCGGGCTCGGTCGTCCGGCTGCTCTTCGACACCGCCGCGTACTACGCGCCGGCGTCGGCCGAGCCGCCGTTCTTCCCCGAGGTCTCGATCGTCTTCACGGTCGCACCCGCGCAGCACCACTACCACGTGCCGTTGCTGCTCAACCCCTTCGGATACTCGGTCTACCGCGGAAGCTAGACCGCTCGATTGATATGGGAGCCACGCCATGGCCCACGTGCTCGGCCAGAACCAGTACGGCAAGGCGGAGAACCGCATCGTCCGGGTCTACCGCGACTCCACCCGCCACGAGATCAAGGACCTGAACGTCTCGGTCGCCCTCTCGGGCGACTTCGAGGACGTCCACCTGACCGGGTCGAACGCCCACTGCCTCCCCACCGACACCACCAAGAACACCGTGTACGCCTTCGCCAAGGAGCACGGGATCGAGTCGGCCGAGGCCTTCGGCATCACCCTGGCCCGCCACTTCGTCGACAGCACCGAACCGGTGCACAGCGCCCGGATCCGGATCGAGGAGTACGCCTGGGACCGGATCCGCACCCCGGACAGCAGCGCGCGCTTCATCGGCTCCGAGGAGGTCGGCCACTCCTTCGTCCGCTCCGGCCAGGAGACCCGCACCACCGAGATCGTCTACGACGGCGGGTCGGTCCAGGTCGTCTCCGGTCTGAAGGACCTGGTCGTGCTGAACTCCACCAACTCGGAGTTCTGGGGCTACATCAAGGACCGGTACACCACACTCCGGGAGGCCTACGACCGCATCCTGGCCACCCAGGTCACCGCCCGGTGGAAGTACGGCTACACCGGCCGGGACGACGAGGCCCAGCCCAACTGGAACCGCTCCTACACCCACGTGCGGCGCCACCTGCTGGAGGCGTTCGCCGAGACCTACTCCTACTCGCTGCAGCAGACCCTGCACGCGATGGGCACCCGCGTCCTCAACAACCGCGCCGAGGTGGACGAGGTACGCCTCGAACTGCCCAACAAGCACCACTTCCTGGTCGACCTGGAACCCTTCGGCCTGAAGAACGAGAACGAGGTCTACTACGCCGCCGACCGGATGTACGGCCTCATCGAGGGCACCGTGCACCGTGAGGGCGTGGTCCCGGTCATCCCGGTCGCCTGACCTCCGCCACCCGCTCCACCCGTTTTCTCCACCCCCACCCACCGGAGACCGTGCCCCCCTCGCGGCGGCCGGCCCGGGGAGCCGGAGAGACCGGCCGAGGGACCCTTGCACCGCCGTCCCGACCTCGGCCACCACGTGATCGACCGCTCTCCAGCGCCACGGGCGCGCCGGGAGCCACGGGCACAAGAGGGGCTCGACATGGCACCCAGCACCACCGGCACCACCGACGGCGGTTCCACCCCTGAAAGATCCCCCGGTCCGGACGCGGCCTCCGGGGCCTCCGGGTCCGGAGCCCCGGGCGCCCCGGGCAGTCCGGCGAAGGCGGCGGAGGTCCACCCCGTGGACCAGCTGCTGCCACCCGTCAGGCTCGTCACCACCGGACTCCAGCACGTCGCCGCGATGTACACGGGAGTCGTCGCTCCCCCGCTCATCGTCGGCGCCGGCGTGGGCCTCTCCCCCGCCGAACTCGCCCTGCTCATATCGGCCAGCCTGTTCACCGCCGGGCTGGCCACCCTGCTCCAGACCCTCGGCGTCCGGCGGATCGGCGCACGGCTGCCGTTCGTGAACGGCGCGTCGTTCGCCGGCGTCGCCCCCATGATCGCCATCGCCAAGGAGCACGGACCCGAGGACGCCCTCCCGGTGATCTTCGGCGCGGTGATCGTCGCGGGGGTCCTGTGCCTCCTCGCGGCGCCGTACTTCTGCAAGCTGATCAGGTTCTTCCCACCGGTCGTCCAGGGCACCGTGATCACCCTCATCGGGGTGTCCCTGCTCCCGGTGGCCGTCAACTGGGCGCGCGGCGGTTCGCCGGACGCCCCCGGATACGGTTCCATGCGGGCCGTCGGACTCGCCGCGCTCACCCTCGCCGCGGTGGTCCTCGGCAACCGGCTGCTGCGCGGCTTCTGGCAGCAGCTCTCCCTGCTCCTCGGGCTGGCGGCCGGCACCCTGCTCGCGTTCCCGCTGGGCCTCGCCGACTTCGGCGCGGTCCAGGACGCACGGATCTTCGCGCTGCCCTCCCCCTTCCACTTCGGCGCACCGGTGTTCGACGCGGCCGCGATCGCCTCGCTCTGCATCGTCATGGTGGTCTCGATGACCGAGTCCACCGCCGACATGCTCGCGCTCGGCCGGATCGTCGACCGCGAGGCCGACGAGAAGGTGCTCGCCGCCGGCCTGCGGGCCGACGGGCTGGCCACCGCGCTCAGCCCGGTCTTCAACGGTTTCGCCGCCAGCGCCTTCGCCCAGAACATCGGGCTGGTGGCCCTGACCCGGATCCGCAGCCGCTTCGTGGTCGCGACCGGCGGCGGCATCCTGGTCCTGCTCGGGCTCTTCCCGGTGCTCGGCTCGGTCGTCTCGCTCGTCCCGCAGCCCGTCCTGGGCGGCGCCGGGATCGTGCTGTTCGGCACGGTCGCTGCCAGCGGCATCCGCACCCTCGCGGAGGCCGGCCTGGACTCCGGCGCCAACACGGTCCTGGTCTCGGTCTCGCTCGGCGTCGGCATCGTCCCGATCGCCGCACCGACCTTCTACGACGCGTTCCCGGAGGCCGTCCGCACCCTGCTGCACTCCGGGATATCGGCCGGCTGCGTGGCGGCCGTCCTGCTCAACCTGCTCTTCCACCACCTCGGCGCCGCCCGCCGGTCCACCCCCGACGCCGCACCCGACGCGCCGGCGCCGACGGCGACACCGTCCTGACCCACCGGGCGGGCATGCGCCCCGTGCCCGCCCGGCCCTCCCCCTTGGAGTCACACCATGGCAGTCCAGCCCCCGCCCGCCGATCAGCGGATCGTCATCGAGAACGCCGCGATCGCCACCGTCGACGCCCGCGACACCGAGTACACCCGCGGCCACGTGGTCATCCTCGGCAACCGCATCGAGTCGGTCGGCGAGGGCCCCGCCCCGCAGTGGCTGGACAACGTGGTGCGCCGGATCAACGCCGAGGGCCACCTCGTCACCCCCGGCCTGGTCAACACCCATCACCACTTCTACCAGTGGATCACCCGCGGCCTGGCCCAGGACGACATCCTCTTCGACTGGCTCGTCGCCCTCTACCCCACCTGGGCCCGGGTCGACGACCGGCTCGTCCACGCCGCCGCCCAGGGCTCCGCCGCCGCGCTGCTCAAGTCCGGCTGCACCACCGCCGCCGACCACCACTACGTCTTCCCGAAGGACGGCGGCGACATCCTCGGCGCCGAGATCGAGGCCGTCCGCGAGCTGGGCCTGCGGTTCACCGCGCTGCGCGGCTCGATGGACCGCAGCAAGAAGGACGGCGGGCTGCCCCCGGACCACGCCGTCGAGGAGCTCGACACCATCCTGACCGCCTCCGAGGAGGCCGTCGACCGGTACCACGACGCCTCCTCCGACTCCATGCTGCAGATCGCCCTCGCGCCCTGCTCCCCGTTCTCGGTCTCCACCGAACTCCTGCGCGAGTCCGCAGTCCTGGCCCGCCGCAAGGGCGTCCGCCTGCACACCCACGGCTCCGAGACCGCCGAGGAGGAGGCGTTCTGCAAGCAGCTGTTCGGGATGGGCCCGACCGACTACTTCGAGTCGGTCGGCTGGCTCGGCGAGGACGTCTGGATGGCGCACTGCGTCCACATGAACGACTCCGACATCGCCAAGTTCGCCGAGACCGGCACCGGCGTCGCCCACTGCCCGTCCTCCAACGCCCGGTTGGCCGCCGGCATCGCCCGCGTCCCCGACATGCTGAGGGCCGGCGTACCGGTCGGCCTCGGCGTCGACGGCACGGCCTCCAACGAGTCCGGCGAACTGGGCACCGAACTGCGCAACGCGCTGCTGATCAACCGCCTGCACGGCTCCCCCCGCGCGCTCACCGCCCGCCAGGCGCTGCGGCTGGGCACCATGGGCGGCGCCCGGGTCCTCGGCCGCCAGAACGAGATCGGCTCGGTCGAGGCCGGGAAGCTCGCCGACCTCGCCCTCTGGAAGCTCGACGGCCTCATGCACTCCTCGATCGCCGACCCGGTCGCCGCCCTCACCCTCGGCGCCCTGCCGCCGCTGTCCGTGCTCTTCGTCAACGGCAACGCGGTCGTCGAGAAGGGGCAGTTGACGACGGTGAACGAGGACCGCATCGCCCGGGCCTGCGCCCGCGCCGCCCGGGAGCTCGCCGCCCGGCCCGTCTGACCCCGCCGCCGGGGCGCGCCGTCCGCCCCGTGCTCCGTCCGCTCCGCACGAGCACCACACCTCCGAACTCCGGGCCGCCCAGGGACGGTGCGTCACCCGGACTCCGCCGGTCGCCCCCTCGGGGCTCCCGGCGGACCGCCGCCCCGGACCCACGGCGAGGGTCCGGGGCTGCGGCGTGCCCGCCTCCGGGCGAGCCCGCACCGGGCCGGGGCCGGGCGGGGGCGGACGAGTGGTGCCGACGGGCCGGCGACCGCGTCCACCGCACCGTACGGGACGGCCGAAAAGGAGCCGCCCCCTGCTCCAACACGGCAGAGGGCGGCAGGCGTTGCGCCGGGTAGCCTGGGGTCTCAGCCCAGCAGGGGAAGCGCGGGGAGGGTCAGGAACTCCTCGAACTCCTCGGCCAGGGCGACCTGTTCGAAGAGCTGGGCGGCTTCGCGCCAGCGTCCGGCGGCGTAGGCCTCGGCACCGAGTTCGGCCCGGAGCCCGGCCAGTTCCTCGGCCACCAGGCGGCGCACGAGGTCGGCGGTGGCCTTCTCCCCGGTGTCGGCGAGGACGACGTCGTTGTGGATCCACTGCCAGATCTGCGAGCGGGAGATCTCGGCGGTGGCGGCGTCCTCCATCATGTGGAAGATGGCGACCGCGCCCACGCCGCGCAGCCAGGCCTCGATGTAGCGGACCCCGACCTGGACCGCGTTGTGCAGACCCGCACGGGTGCAGCTGCCGCCGGCGCCCGCGACGTCCAGCAGGTCGGCGGCGGTGACCGGTCCGGCCGGCCCGGGGTTCTCCTTCTGGTGCGGGCGGTCGCCGAGGACGGCGTCGAAGCAGGAGCGGGCGACCGGGACGAGGTCCGGGTGGGCGACCCAGGAGCCGTCGAAGCCGTTGCCCGCCTCGCGCTCCTTGTCGGCGGTGACCTTCACCAGGGCGGCCTCGTTGACCGCGGGGTCCCTGCGGCTGGGGATGAACGCGGCCATGCCGCCGATCGCGTGGGCACCGCGCCGGTGGCAGGTCCGGACGAGCAGCCGGGTGTAGGCGGCCATGAACGGCGAGGCCATGGTGACGCTGTTGCGGTCCGGCAGGATGAAGTGCTCGCCGGCGTCACGGAAGTTCTTGACGATGGAGAACAGGTAGTCCCAGCGGCCCGCGTTGAGCCCGGCGGCGTGCTCGCGCAGCTCGTAGAGGATCTCGTCCATCTCGAACGCGGCGGTGACGGTCTCGATCAGGACGGTGGCCCGGACGGTGCCGTGCGGGATGCCGAGTTCGGCCTGCGCGTGGGTGAAGACGTCGTTCCAGAGCCGCGCCTCCAGGTGGCTCTCGGTCTTCGGGAGGTAGAAGTACGGACCGGAGTTCGGGTCCCCGCCGCCACGGGCGAGCAGCCGGGCGGCGTTGTGGAAGAAGTAGAGGCCGAAGTCGAGGAAGGCGCCGGCCACCGGTTCGCCGTCGACCAGGAGGTGGGTCTCGTCCAGGTGCCAGCCGCGCGGGCGGACCACGACGGTGGCCAGCTCGGCGGCGGGCCTGAGCGTGTAGGCCCTGCCGGCCGGGGAGGTGAAGTCGATCCGGCCCTCGAAGGCGTCGATCAGGTTGAGCTGACCGCCGACGACGTTCTCCCAGGTCGGGGAGGTGGCGTCCTCGAAGTCGGCGAGCCAGACCCGGGCGCCCGAATTGAGCGCGTTGATCACCATCTTGCGGTCGGTGGGGCCGGTGATCTCGACCCGCCGGTCCTGGAGCGCCCGGGGTGCCTCGGCGACCTTCCAGTCGCCGGCGCGGACGGCGGCCGTCTCCGGGAGGAAGTCCAGGGTGCCGGTGCGGGCGATCTCGGCACGGCGCGTGCGGCGGCGGGCGAGCAGCTCGCGACGGCGGTCCTCGAACGCGCGGTGCAGGCCGACGACGAAGGCGACCGCCTCCGGAGTGAGCACCTCCTCGGCCCGGTGGACGCGCGGACCGGCGACAGTGACGACCGGAGCGGCGGGAGAGGCGCCGGGTCCCTGATCTGTAGCCATGAGCAGGACACTCCTAAGACAGTTGATCCTTGAGACGGTTGATCGACAGGTGATCCGAACCCCGGCAAACGGAGGACTTGATTCTGTAAGGTGGAGACTAGTTTCCGCGATACAGAATTTCAACGGTTTGTTGAGGAGATCGCCGAGACTGTACTCCTCCCCCGACAGCGAAGGAAACGCCGGTGGCCCCGACCTCCGACAGCACGTCCGACAGAGCCTCCGACCGGGCCCCGGCCCCGGCCCCGGAGCGCGCCACCGGCGGCGTGCAGTCCGTCGAGCGCGCCTTCCACCTGCTGGAGGCACTGGCCGACTCCGGCGGCGTGGCGACGCTCAGCGAACTCTCCGCCTCCTCCGGTCTGCCCATGCCCACCATCCACCGCCTGGTTCGTACCCTCGTACAGCAGGGCTATGTCCGCCAGGACACGGCACGCCGCTACACCCTCGGCCCGCGGCTCATCCGGCTCGGCGAGACCGCCGGGCGGCTGCTCGGCAGCTGGGCCCGTCCCTACCTGGCCGAGCTGATGGAGGCCACCGGCGAGACGGCCAACCTGGCCGTGCTGGAGGGCGGCGAGGTGGTGTACGTCGGGCAGGTGCAGTCGCGGCGCTCGATGCGGATGTTCACCGAGGTCGGCCGCCGGGTGCAGCCGCACTGCACCGGGGTCGGCAAGGCGCTGCTGGCACAGCTGCCCGAGGAGGAGGCGCGCGCCGTCCTGGGCCCCAACCCGCTGGCCGCCCACACCCCGCACACCGTGACCGACCCGCAGGAGCTGATCCGCCAGCTCGCCGAGGCGCGCGAGCGCGGTTACGTGGTGGACGACCAGGAGCAGGAGATCGGGGTGCGCTGCATCGCGCTCGCCGTCCCCGGCGCGCCCACGCCGACGGCGCTCTCGGTCTCCGGACCGGAGGCCCGGATCCGGGCGCTGGAGGAGCAGGCCGGATCCGCCTCGCTGGTGCCGGTGATGCACGAGATCGCGGCCCGGCTGGGACAGGTCCTGGCCCCCTGACACCGCCCCGCCGGAGGCCCGGCCGAGGCGCTGTCGGAGGCGCTGTCGGAGGCAGTGTCGGAGGGCCGACCGTACGGGACGTCGGAGCCGCCGTCCTCCCCTGCCCGGGTTCGCCCGCCCGGGCGACCCGAGGGCGGGTTGGCCCGGCCGCGGCGGACGGGTCGGTCACTGTGGATCGGGACGTGCCCGCGACGGCGCGGGGCGCACGAACGCAGAGGCAGGGTGAGCGGCGATGTCGCGCAGAGGGTCCGTACGGGGTTTCCTCGGAAGGTCGCTGACGGTGGGGTCCGCGCTGGTGGCGCTGGCCGCCGGACCGGCGTGGGCGTGTCCCGACGCCGACGCGACGGCGGGCACCGACCCGGGCAAAGAGAACGCGGCGACGGCGCCCGCGACGCCCGCCGTCTCCGACTCGGACCTGGAGGTGGTCCGGCTGGACCCGGACGCCGCCGCGCCCGGCGGCACCACCACGGTGCACGCCTTCGTCGGCAACGCCGGACCGGACCGGACGGCCTCGCCGTTCACCGTGGTGGTCACCCTGCCGGAGGGGGTGACGGCCGAGGGGCCGTTCTTCCCGGAGAACTGCTACGAGTTCCAGAACGGCCACCGGGTGCGCTGCACCTTCCCGGCCGGGCTGGGGGTGTACCGCAGCGCGACCGCCCTGATCCCGGTCAGGCTCGCCCCGACCGTCCCCCTCGGAGTCCTGGAGGGCGGCTACGTCGCGGTGCGCAGCGACGACGACCACAACGAGTCGAACAACCGGCAGCCGTTCACGATCCAGGTCGTGCAGACCGACTGAGACCGCCCGCTCCTCCGGGAGCGGACGGTCTCGGGGCCGGTCCTAGCGGTAGACCCGGACGTAGTCCGCGGCGAAGGTGATCGGCGCGGTGCCCTGGGGCGCGGGGTGGTACTGCCCCGCGCTCAGGGACAGGTTGAGGATCAGGTACGCGGACCAGGTGGTGCCGACGCCCTTGCCGTCCGAGAAGACCTTGACGCCGTTGACGTACCAGTCGACGGAGGTGGCGCCGTAGTGGGTGCCGATGGTCACCCAGCCGTCCTTGGCTATCGCCTTGGCGTCCGTGTAGTACAGGTGACCCGGCTTGACATGGTTGGTCAGCTCCAGCAGGTTCGGGTTGTCGGGGTGGTACTCGAAGGTGTCGATCTCCCCGTTGCCGTTCTTCCAGGTCCACAGCGCCGGCCAGGCGCCGGTGCCGGCCGGGAGCTTGACCCGGGTCTCGGCGTAGTCGCCGGTCTTCACCTGGAAGCCCTCGCTGGAGTACTCGGTGGTGAGCAGCCCGGTGTCCCAGGACTGCTTGCCGTTCTCCAGCTTGTTGGCACCCGGCCTGGCGGTGAACGTGGCGGCGCCGCCGCCGACGGTGACGTTGTTCTTGTTCAGCCAGTCGAGCTTGTTGTCGTCGGGGTTGTGGTTGCCGTAGCGGTAGGCGCTGCTGCGGTCGCCGGTCCAGCGGGAGCCGTAGGCGATCGGGCCGCTGAACTCGTCGGACCAGGTGAGCTTCTTGCCCGCGACGGGGGCACCGGTTGCGGGGGGCGTCGTCGGGCTCGTGGTGGGGGGCGCGGTGGGGGTCGTGGTGGGGGGCGTCGTCGGCGACGGGGTGGGGGTCGGGCTCGGCGTGGCGGTGGCGGAGACCACCAGCTGCCGGGAGGGCAGGTTGTGCCAGGCACCACCGAGGTCCTGCCAGAAACCGAACTGGGTGTAGGTACCGGCCGCCAGGGTGCGCGCACCGGTGGTGATCGACAGGCCGCTCGGGCAGATCTGCGCGTTGCTGACGTTGCCGGGGAAGTCGAGGTTGCGGCCGGCCGCGTCGCGGATGCCGACGCCGACGGTCTTGGCGGTGAAGCAGGCCGAGGAGTGGACGGCCAGCGAGGCGGTCGAGGCCTTGCCGGCGACCATGGTCGCCGGGGTGAGGGCGTCCTGGGTGACGGTGGGCGCGGTGGCGGCCTGGGCTCCGGTGAGGGCCGGGACGCCGAGCAGGCCGGCGCCGGTGACGGCGAGCGCTCCGGTGGCGGCGAGGGCGGCGGTGCGGCGCCGGTGGGTGGGGCGGGCGTGGCGGGGCGCGTGGCGCCGGGCAGGCCGGTGCGGGGCAGGGGGCATGGCTGGGTCCTCTACGACGCCTGCGAGGTGAGCTGTCGGGTTCGGGCTGAGGTTGCCCGGCCGCCTGGGGAGCGGCTTCACCCCTAGCCGCAGTCCGGGCGCGGAGGCGCACGGACCGGGCACTGACCTTGGGTCCCCCGCTCCCGTCCGCTGTGGTGCTCGGGTGCCGACCGGCGGGTGGACAGGACTCGGCGTCCCGACGGTGGGAGTCCGCGACAGCGGACGCCCCTGCAGGCTAGGCAGGCCGCCGGGGACCGGACAACCTCGCACGGACGGTTGTCGCGCAGGTCACAGACCCGGGGTCCGCGGATGATCAACGCGCCTGCGGAGTTGATCAGTTGGGAGGAAGCTACGGATCAGGCCCGGCCGGGACCCTCCGGTCCGGGGCGGCACCGGCGCCGCGCTCCCGAGGAGCACCGCGGCCCGGTCGAGGAGGGCCGCCCGGAAGGGCCGCCCGGAAGGACCGGTTCCCCGGCCGGTGGCGGGGTGGAGCGGGAGGCGGCCGGCAGGAGGGCGCGGCAGGAGGACGTCCGGTGCGGGGCCCGGCCCGTCGGCCCCCGTCCCCGTGCCCGAGTACGCCGCGAAAGACGGGGCGGTCGGATAGGTTGGGGATCCAACCGCGCCGGAACCGTCCGGACCGCACCGGGAACCGCATGAGAGACGAGGACCAGCCCCACCATGACCGCCCCCCTGCCCGGCTTCGCCGGCCGCACCTTCCTGTTCCAGGTCGACAACGGCGCAGCCTTCCGCAACGCCTACTCGGCCGACGGCAAGCGGCTGCGCTGGGAGGGCCTCGGTGAGTCGGCCGGCCAGTGGGAGGACGTCGCCCTGCACGTCGCCGAGGTCGGTCCGCAGCTGTACTTCGTCAGCTGGACCGAACAGAGCGGCATCACCGTCAGTCACGTCATGGACCTGGGCCGGATGACGGTCCGCGCGTTCTGGACGTACGAGGGCGAGGGCGGCCGGGTCGGCGAGCTGCACACCGGCACGCTGCAGTCCGTGGCCTGACGGCCGCCTGTCGGCCCCCGGGCCACCGGGCCACCGGGCCACCGGAGACGTGCCGGCCGTCCTGGCCGCCTGCCGATCGGGCCCGGTGGTCAGACCGTCCGGCCGGGAACCACCAGGTGCTGCGAGATCCACTCCAGCGAGGACGGGAGCAGCCTGCTCCAGGTCTCGAAGTTGTGGCCGCCCGTCTCCAGCATGCTGTAGGAGACCTTCATCGGGCTGCGCGTCGCGGCCACGAACGCCTCGGTCTCGCGACGGTAGTCGCCGTCGCCCTCCTTGGTGCCGGCCAGCAGCACGGCCACCTCGGGCTGCGGCAGGTTCTTGAGGCGCCACATCAGGTCGGCCTCGTTACGGCGCTGCTCGCTGCCCTTGAAGAGGTCGCCGGTGGTCGGGTCCTCGGCGGCCCGGTAGTAGCCGGAGAGCGAGACGGCGGTCGGGTAGACCTCCGGGTGGCGCATGGCGAGCTTGAGCGCGCAGTAGCCGCCCGTCGAGTTCCCCATGAACGCCCACGCCCGCGGATCGCCGGAGACCCGGTAGGTCGCCTGGATCGCCGAGGGCACGTCCTTGGTGAAGTACGTCTCGGACTGCGGGCCGCCCGGGACGTCCTCGCACTCGGTGTCCTGCGGCAGGGCCGGCGAGGGACGCACCAGCACCAGGACGGTCGGCTGCATCCGGCCCTCCTGGAGCAGCTTGAGCGCCGCGCCCGGGTAGTTCAGCCGGGTCACGAGGTTCTTGGCGATGCCGGGGAAGCCGGTGCTGACGACCAGCGCAGGGAACTGCTTCTGCTCGTACTCCGGCTGGAAGTACTGCGGCGGCAGGTAGACGTAGCCCTCGGTGGAGAGCCGGGTGGTGGCACCGTCGATGCGGATCTCACGGATCTCGCCGGACTGCTTGGGTTCACGGCCCAGTGCCCCGCCGCCCTTGACCTCGGCGTGCCCGATGGTCTCGACGCGCAGCCGGCCGGAGGCGTCCGCCTTGTTGTGGATGACCACCGGACCGCTGTCGCCGGTGCCCAGCAGGTCGTCCCAACTGCTGTAGAAGGCGAAGTAGTTGTTGGCGACCAGGCCGAGCGCGGCGAGCACGGTGAGCTGCGTCGCGCACAGCGCGCCGATCCGGCCGAGCACCGCCTGCCAGGTCCGCTTCGACAGTCTCGGCCACAGCCAGACCGTCCCGGCCATCGCCGCGACGGCGATCAGGACGGTCAGTGCCAGCACCTTGTGGCTCGTCAGACCCATGTCTTGTTTGCTCCCACGCCTCGTACTCCCCCGCCCCCGGGGGAAGGACACCCGGGAGGGCCGCCCCGGTTCCCCGTTCACAACGGGGGCCGTCGCCGGGGCGCGACCACCCACCCTAGCGGTCCGAAGCGGTGCCCCGGACCCGCCGACCAGCGGTCATCGCCTCGGTCTCCGGGAGGAGACGCCCGCCGCGCGTACGGGCCGGCCTCGCGCGGGAGGGCCCGGCGAAGCCCGCTCCGGACCACGGGAAGGGCGAGGGCGCGGTGGGGCGAGGGCCTCCCGCACGGCGCCGGGACCACGCTCGGACGGCGCCGGGAGGTCCGGGCCGGTTGCTCCGCCTGGGCCCGCGTCAGCTGACGCGGGCCCAGAGACCGAGGCCCGCGGTGAGCTCGTGCATGCAGCGGGCGCCGAGCTCCCGGGGCGATCCGGGGCCGGTGGCCGCGGCCCCGGAGACGGCCCACTGCTCCAGGGCGACCCGGATGGCGGTGGTGGCCGCCGCGGCGGCGAGCCGGATCTCCAGCACGTCGGTGCCCTGCGGACAGCGGGCGGCGATCGCCAGGTGCAACCGCTGCTCGGAGTCGGCGTGCACCCGCTGCCACACCGAGGCGAGGCGGGGGTCGCGGAGCAGGTCGCGGGTCCACTGCATGGCCTCGACGGCGTCGTCGTCGGGCGGCGTCAGCGACTCGGCCGCCGAACGTTCCAGGGCCTCGCGCACCGGCAGGCCGGCCGAACCCTCGGCGAAGAGCCGCACCCAGCGCTCGCCGCCCGCCGCGAGCAGCGGGGCGACGGCGTCCTCCTTCTCGGAGAAGTAGCGGTAGAAGGTGCGCAGCGAGATGCCCGAGGCCTGGGCGATCTCCTCCGCGGTGGTCGCCTCGGCCCCGCGGGCGGCGAAGAGCGCCGCGGCGGCGCGGGCGATCTCCAGCCGGGTGCTCTCGCGGCGGCGCTGGTTGAGGGTGGGGCGTCCGGTCACGGGGTCAGGCTACGCGGACGGCGGGCCCGGTGGCACGTTGCGCCGCCCTGGCACGGGGAGACGGCAGGGCGTGGCCGGTCGATGTGACGCGGGGAGCACAGGTGACGCGTCACGCCTTTTTGGCACGACGTGCCACATGGGCGTACGGTGCCAGTGAGGTCGCGAGACCACGAACGGAACGGAGTACCACCATGGAGCGCTTCAACGGACGGAACGTCCTGGTCACCGGCGGCGGCTCGGGCATCGGACAGGCCACCGTGCACCGGATCCTGGCCGAGGGCGGGCGGGTCGTCGCCGCCGACGTCAACGGGACCGGTCTCGGGGCCACCCTGGAGCGGGCAACCGCCGACGGCACCGCCGACCGCCTCAGCACCGTGGTCCTGGACGTGTCGGACGAGACCGCCGTCCGGACCGGCGTCGCCGAGGCGGTGGCAGGGCTCGGCGGGCTCGACGTCCTGGTGAACGCCGCCGGCATCCTGCGCTCCTCGCACACCCACGAGACCAGCCTGGAGTTCTGGAACAAGCTGGTCGCGGTCAACCTGACCGGCACCTTCCTGATGACCCGCGAGGCCCTGCCCGCCCTGCTCGCGGGCGGCCGGGGCGTGGTGGTGAACTTCAGCTCCACCTCCGCGACCTTCGCCCACCCCTACATGGCCGCCTACGCGGCGACCAAGGGCGGCATCCAGTCCTTCACGCACGCGATCGCCGCCGAATACGCCAAGCAGGGCCTGCGCGCGGTCTGCGTCGCACCCGGCAGCATCGACAGCGGCATGACCCACGACCCGGGACTGCCCGCGGACGCCGACCTCGGCCTGCTGGCCAAGCTCTCCCCCGCCCTCGGCCAGGGCTTCGCCGGACCGGAGACGGTCGCGGGCGTGATCGCCATGCTCGCCTCGGAGGACGGCGCGTTCGTCACCGGGACGGAGATCCGGATCGACGGCGGCACCCACATGTGAGGCGTGGCGCCGCCTGGGGCCCGCCCGCGTAGGCCGGGCGGGCCCTCCGGTCGCTCCGGTCGCTCAGGCCGCTCAGGCCGGCCGGCCCGGCCCGAGCCACTCGGCGGCGAAGGCCCGCGCCGGGTTGGCGGTGAGAAGCCGGTGCGGAAGATCGGGGCCGAACGCCCGGGAGAGCCGCGGCGCCAGGGCCGTGAGCAGGTGTGCGGGACCAGGGGTGCGGCGGGCCGAGCGGGTGGTGGTGTCACCACCGAGGAGCAGCCGGTCGCCGTGGCCCGCCTCCACCACCGCGGCGACGGTGTCGAAGAGGTGGTGGTCGGTCGCGTGGTGGGCACGGGAGGGACCGTCCAGGGCGAGGTAGGCGCCGGACGCGGCGAGCTCCCGGTGCAGCCGCAGGTCGGGGTGGCGGTTGAGGTGGCCGAGGATCACCCGCTGCGGCCGGACGCCGTGGCGACCGCAGAGCAGATCGAGGACCTCGGGTGCGGCGGTGCCGAGTTCGTGGTGGACGGCGATCGGCGCGCCGGTGGCGTGGTGCGCCTCGGCGGCTGCCGCCATGACCCGGCGGGTGTGCGGGCCGAGCCCGTGGTACTCCCCCGCCACCTTGATCAAACCGGCCCGGACCCCCTCGGGGGCACCCCGCAGTCCGACGGTGAGCTCCGCGACGAACAGGCCCGCGAGCCCGTCGTAGCGCCGTTCCAGTTCCGCCGGGTCGTAGTGGACGGCCTGGTGGAGGCCGGTCGCGGCGACCAGGTGGACGCCGGTCGCCCGGGAGAGGGCGGCGAGCTCCTCGGCCCGCCGCCCCATGCCGAACGGGGTCCACTGGACCAGCGCCCGCCCGCCGGCCGCGGCGAAGTCGCGCAGGGCCGCTTCGGCGGCGGTGGGGTCGTCGAGCTCCTCGCCGGGAAGCAGCGGGCTGCGCAGGAAGAGGTGGTCGTGCGCGTCGCAGACACCGAGGTCGACGGGGTCGAGGTCGCCGAGGACGGTGCGGACCGAAGGGCGCGTGGTGCTCACGGCGCCCCGGCCCCTGCGGCGGCGGCGTCGTCCGTCTCGGCGAAGGTCGCGGCCGCGACGCGCAGCCCGGCCAGGGCCTTGGGGACACCGACGTAGGGCGCGAGGTGGACCAGGACCTCGGTGATCTCCTCCCTGGTCAGACCGATCCGCAGGCTGTTGCGGACGTGGTCGGCCAGTTGCGGTTCCACTCCGCCGAGGGCGGTGAGGGCGGCCAGGTTGGCGACCTGGCGGTCCCGCAGGGCGAGCCCCGGGCGCTGGTAGGTGCCGCCGAACAGGGTGGTCACGATCCAGTCGGGGAAGCCGGGCGCGAGTTCGTCGAGGGGGCCGAGGGTGCCGGTCCGGGTCCGCGGGTCGGCCAGCCGGTCCAGCAGGGCGTAGCCGGCGGCGCGGTCGAACGGGGCGGGAACGAGGCCGGCAGCGGTGACGTCGGCGGGGCCGGTGGCGGTGGGATCGGCGAGGTCCATCGGGAAGGGCGGTCCTTTCACCAGTGGCGGCCGGCGGGCAGCCGGTCGAGTTCGGGGCTGGACAGGTGGTGCACGCGGTAGCGGGTCCCGGGCGCGTCCTCGGGGGCGGCACGGAGCCAGAGGGCGATGTGCAGCAGTTCCCACCGCCCCGGGTCCACGGCGACGGCCGCCGTGTGCAGGTCGGGGTGGTCGGGCAGTTCGGCGAGCGCCCGTTCGACGGCCTCGGCGGGGTCGGCGTCCTCGGGGAGCCGGTCGAGGCGGCGGGTGGCGGCGACCGGGGTGCCCGGCGCGCCGCCGCGGCGCAGGCCCGCGCCCAGCCAGTGCCGGACGGCGGGCCGGCCGAAGTCGGCGCTCAGCCCCCGGAATCCCGGGCCCCAGAGGAAGCCGTTCATGCCTTCGGCCGTGCGCCAGAGGTAGAACGGCGCGTACTGGTTGACGGGCGACCCGTCGAGGCCGCGCTCGCGGACCAGGTAGGCCTTGAGGCCGAGACCGGGGTGGTCGTCGAGGAGGTGTCCCCTGGTGGCGATCCGCCGGTGGACGACCGTCATGTCGTAGTCGGCGGGGAGGGTGATCTCGTACTGCATGGCGTGCACGGGCGGACTCCCCGGGGGTCGGCGGAACGCGGGCGGGTGCGACGCGGGCGGGACGGCGGTCCTGCGGCCCCGTTCAGCCGGCCCGGTGCGCGGCGAGCAGGGCGGTGACACCGCGCACGGCCTGCTCGAACGGTTCGGCGCTCTCGGCGGCGCGGGCGAGGACGTAGCCGCCCTGGACGACGGCGACCACGGCGGCCGCGAGGTCGGCCGGGTCGGCGGCGGAGCGGAGCTCGCCGGTCGCCTGCCCCTCGGCGACGACCTCCGCGATCCGGCCGCGCAGCCAGGTGAAGGTCTCCTCGACGGGGGCGCGCAGCCTCGGGTCGGCGACCACCTCCGGATCCTGGGCCATCCGGCCGATCCGGCAGCCGCGCAGGACGTCGCGCTCGCGGTTCAGGTAGGCGGCGATCCGGTCGCACGCGGTGCCGGGAGCCGCCAGGTCGGCCTCGGCGACGGCGCGCATCTGCTCGGCGCTGCGGCGCAGGGCGGCGGCGGCGAGGTCGGGCTTGCCGTCGAAGTGGTGGTACATGCTGCCCTGGCCGACGCCGGCGCGCTGCTGGATGGCCTTCGGGCTGGTGCCGACGTAGCCGCGCTCCCAGAGGAGCTCCTGGGTGCTCTCGACGAGACGGTCCTGGGTTGCCATGACGATCACGGTACCCACCGGCGGGCGAGATGTACATACCAGTAGGTACAGAACCCTCGGGAGGCCCGAAGGCCCGGAGGCGTCCACGGGCCGTGGGCCGCCCCCCGGCGGTCCACGGCCCTGCGAGATCGTCGTCCCCGGCGGGGCCGGGCGGCATTCACCGCAGGACGGTGGCGCGCATCACTCCGCACGCCGCCGGGCGTCACGGAGCGTCACGCCTGCGGCCGGACGGACGGCAGCTCGCGCCGGATCACGGGGGCGACCTCGCTCGCGAACAGCTCCAGCTGCTCGTGCTGGACGTCCTCGGTGAGCGCGTCCACCCCGATCCCGACCACCTCGTTGCCGAAGGCCTCGTGGTAGCGGTGGATCTTCTCGATCACCTGCTGCGGGCTGCCGACCAGCGCCGAACCGCGCTCCAGCGCGTCCTCCAACGACTCGAACGGCGACTTGTTGTGCCGGCCCGCCGCCGAGTCGAACAGGGCGTCCCAGTACGGGCGGAACCCCTCCACCGCGTCCTGCGACCGCTCGGCGATGAACAGCCCGCCGAACCCGGTCCCCACCCGGGCGTCCTCGGGGGCGCGGCCGTAGTGCTCCCAGCGCTCGCGGTAGTGGTCGACCAGCGCCTTGTACTTCGGCAGCGGGTGGAACGCGTTCGCGGAGAACAGCGGGTCGCCGTAGCGGGCCGCGAGCTCGGTGGACAGCGTGCTGGTGGCGCTGCCGTGCCAGACCGGGATCGGGGTCTGGTACGGGCGCGGCCAGGTCGTGACCTCCTTCAGCGCCGGCCGGGTGGTGCCCTCCCAGCTGACCTTCTCCTCCCGCCAGAGCCTGCGCAGCAGGCCGTAGTTCTCGGCCAGCGCGTCCCACTGGCGGTCCTCCGGCAGGCCGAACAGGTCGAAGTGGCGCGGGTCGTTGCCCTTGCCGATGATCAGTTCGAGCCGCCCCCCGGAGAGCTGGTCGACCAGCGCGTAGTCCTCCGCGACCCGCACCGGGTCGAGGACGGAGAGCACCGTGACGGTGGTGAACAGCCTGATGGTCAAGGTGCGGGCGGCGATGGCGCTCAGCAGCACGGGCGGCGCCGGGGAGAGGAACGGCTCACCGTGCCGCTCCCCCACCCCGTAGCCGTCGAAGCCGAGCCGCTCGGCGGTGACGGCCTGGTCGATGACGTTGTGCAGCTTCTCGGACGGGGTGCGCTGCACGCCGGTGACGGGGTCGGGCCCGTTGGACACGAGGGACGAGACGGTGAACCGCACGACGGTCTCCTTGTTGACGTTCGATGGGGTGCCCGTCGGGACCGCCCGGGAGGGCCGCCGGACTCCGGGCTCCGGGCTCCGGACTCCGGGCTCCGAGGTCCGAGGTCCGGAGGGCCGGGGATCCGGCGACGCTCAGGAGGTCCGCGGAGCCCGGGACACCGGCGGCGTCGGCACCGGTGGGTTCACCGGAGCCGGAGCCGGAGCCGGGACCAGGCCCAAGGCCGGGACGGGGGTCGGGGGCGGGGCCGGACGGCGGCCGGGGTGCGGCTCGACGGGGCCGGACGGCCGGCGCGGCAGCCCGGCGCAGCGCACCACGGACGGTCGCTCACGCCGGGGCAGCACCGGGAAGGGGATCACGCCGGAAGCCGGAGCTCCGGCCGGCTCAGCGCGAGGTGCTGCGGGAACGACAACAGCGAAGGAGGGTGGTACGAACGGACATCCGGCTCCCCCTTCGTCTCGCACACACACGATCCACCGCGAGCATAGGCACCGGTCAGGAGGGAGGCAAGGGTCGCCGGGCGAGCAGCGCCACGGGCTCGGCAAGTCCCTCGGCCGAACGCCCCCGGCCTGGCAGGATGTCCGGCATGAGCTACCTCGCCGCGGATGACCGCTATGCCTCGATGACCTACCGCCGGGCCGGCCGCAGTGGCGTGCTGCTGCCGGCCGTCTCCCTGGGCCTGTGGCACAACTTCGGTGACGCCCAGCCGCTGGACGTCCAGCGGGCGGTGCTGCGCCGCGCCTTCGACCGGGGCATCACCCACTTCGACCTGGCGAACAACTACGGCCCGCCGTACGGCAGTGCCGAGCGCAACTTCGGCCACCTGTTCGCACAGGACTTCCGCCCGTACCGGGACGAGCTCTTCATCGCCTCCAAGGCGGGCTACGACATGTGGCCCGGCCCGTACGGCGAGGGCGGCAGCCGCAAGTACCTGCTGGCCAGCCTCGACCAGTCGCTGGGCCGGACGGGCCTGGACTACGTGGACGTCTTCTACTCGCACCGCTACGACCCGGACACCCCGCTGGAAGAGACGATGGGCGCGCTGGCCTCGGCCGTCCGGGCGGGCAAGGCCCTGTACGCGAGCATCTCCAACTACCCGGCGGAGCAGCACCGGGAGGCGGTGGCGATCCTTCGCGACCTGGGCACGCCGGTGCTCCTGAACCAGTGCCCGTACTCGATCCTCAACCGGTCGGTGGAGGACGGCGTACTGAACGCGGTCGGCGACACCCAGACCAGTCTGATCGCCTACTCCCCGCTCGCCCAGGGCCTCCTGACGGACCGCTACCTGTCGGGCGAGGTGCCGTCCGGTTCGCGGATGTCGGTCGGGCACTTCCTGAAGGAGGAGGCGCTCACCGGGCGGAAGCTGGAGCAGTTGCGGGCGCTGAACAAGGTCGCGGAGCGGCGCGGCCAGACGCTGGCGCAGCTGGCGCTGTCATGGGTGCTGAAGGACCCGCGGGTGGTCTCGGTGATCATCGGGGCCAGCAGCGTGGCGCAGCTGGACCAGAACATCGACGCGCTGGCCGGCGGTCCGCTGACGGCCGAGGAGCTGGCGGAGATCGACTCGCTGAGCGGCTGAACGGCCGAGGAGTCGAGCGGCCGAGCGGTCGGGCGACCGCGGGCGACGCGCCCGCCGCGGCGCCCGACAGCGGCACCCGGCCGGTCACTGGTGCGTGACCGACCGGGTGCCGCTGTCGTTGGACCGTCCGTACGCGACCGTCGAGACACCCGGGAGCCACCGTGCGGACCTACCTGCTCAGGGCCGTCGTCCGTTTCGCCCGCCAGTTGGCGCTGACCTCACCGGTTCCGTTCCCCCTCGGACCGGGCGCGCTACCGCCGGTCGACACCCAGGGCCGGTAGCACCGTCTCGGCGACCCGGTGGGCCTCCTCCAGCAGTGGATTGCCGGAGAGGATGAAGGTGTCCACCCCGAGCGACTCGAACTCCTGGAGCCGTTCGACCACCTGGGCCGTCGATCCGACGACCGCCGTCCCCGGGCCGGGACGGAACAGGCTCATCCCCGGCCAGAGGTTGGGGTAGACCTCCAACTCCCGTGCCCGCGCCGGGACCTTGCCGCCGTGCTGGCGGAACTGCCGCTGCCAGCCGACCCCGTCCTCGCCCCGTGCGTCGCCGAGCTGGCGGGCGTAGGTGGCCTCGCCGGTGACGTCGAGCAGCCGGTCCGCGGCGGCCCAGGCCTCGTCCTCCGTGTCACGGACGATCAGGTGCAGCCGCAGCCCGATCCGCAGCGTCCGCCCGTGTGCGGCGGCGCGCTCGCGGACCAGGGCGAGCTTCTCCTTGAGGAGGTGCGGCGGTTCGCCCCAGGTCAGGTAGACGTCCACGTGTTCCGCGGCCATCTCGATGCCGGGCGCCGAACTGCCGCCGAACCAGAGCGGGATGCCGCCCGGCTGGACGGGGGGCAGCTCGCGCAGGCTCGCACCGGCGTTCTTCAGGTCGTAGAACTCGCCCTTGTGGTCGAAGACCTCGCCGGCGGTGAGCCGCTTGACGATCGACCAGTACTCCGCGCTGAGCCGGTAGCGGTCGTCGTGCTCGACGTGCAGGCCGTACTCGCGCAGCTGGGCGGTGGACCCGTTGACCACGTTGAAGCGCAGCCGCCCGCCGTGCAGGTGGTCGAAGCTGAGCGCCATCTTGGCCAGTAGGGTCGGCGACACCAGCCCGGGGTGAACGGCCAGCAGGGGCTTGAACGCCGGTGTGGTCGCGGCGGCCAGCGCGTTGCCGAGGTCCCAGACGTCGTAGAGGTCGGTCGCCAGCAGCGCGCCGGTGTAGCCCAACCGCTCCACACTGCCGGCGAGTTGCTGGAGGTAGCGGAGGTCGACCGGGCGCCGGCCGGCCGGCTCCCACGGGTAGTGGCCCTCGCGCGGGATGATGTACCAGAGGAACTCGGAGGCCATCGGTCAGACCGCCTTGGCGAGCGCGGCGGCCACCGGGGCCTCCAGAGCGGGAAGGTGCGCGTCGGCGACGGTCACCGCACGGTCGATGAAGCCGACGCCGTGGAAGATGTCGGCCGCCTCCTGCTGCTCGGTGACGAATCCGGCGGTGGCGGGCTCAAGCCGCCACGGCAGCACGGCCAGCGCCGCCTCCCAGTCCTCGGCGCTCCCGCCCAGGTCCTCGGCGGCGATCGCGGCCGCCTCCGGCAGGTGGGCGGCCACCCAGGCGTCCGCACGGCTCAGGGCGGCACCGATCGCGGCGACCACCTCGGGGCGGTCGGTGGCGAAGTCCCGGCGGGTGAAGAAGACCGAACGGTCGGTGATGACGTCGCCGGTGCGGATCAGCTCGCGGAACCCCCCGGTGCGGCGGGCGGCGGCCAGCTCGGCGCCCTGGGCGATCCAGCCGGCGATCTCGCCGTCGCGCAGCCGGCGCGCCTGGTCCTCGCCCGCGGCCGGGCGGACCGCGGTGATGTCGGTCGCGTAGGAGAGGCCCTCGGCGTGCAGGGCCTTCGCCAGCAGGTGGGTCTGCCAGGAACCGATGCCGAGGACGACGGTGCCGCCCCGGAGGTCAGCGACGGTGTGCACCGGCCCGTCGGCGCGCACCAGGAGTGCGCCGTGGTCCGGGCGGGGCGCCGAGACCGCCGCGTACACCAGGTCGTGGCCGGCGGCCTGGGCGGTGACCGGCGGGGTGGAGCCGGTGCCGCCGAAGTCGATGGTGCCGTCGGCCAGCAGGGCGCCGGTGCGGGTGCCGTCGGCGTAGTGGTGGAACGCGCCGGTCTCACCGAGCGGGGCCAACTCCTGCTCCAGGTAGTCCAGTCGGGACAGGTAGTAGAGGGAGGGGTTGCTGGCGTGGACGCCGAGGGTGATGGCCATGGGGATCAGCTCCTGTGGTGCGGGCGGTGCGGGCGGGTGGTCCGGGCGGGCGGTGCGGTGCGAGCGGTGCGGGCGGTGCGGTGCGGGGCGGGCGTGACGGGTGGGTGCTCAGTGCACGCCCAGGTCGGCCAGCAGGCCCCGCCGCAGCTCGGCAAAGGCCGGATCGGCCGGGTCGCGCGGGTGCTCGACGGCGACCCGCTCGTCGCGGACGAGCTTGCCGTCGCGGAGCACGGCGACCCGGTCGGCCAGCCGGACGGCCTCGTCGACGTCGTGGGTGACCAGCAGGACCGCAGGGCGGTGACGGCGGACCAGGTCGCCCACCAGGTCCTGCATGCGCAGCCGGGTGAGGGCGTCCAGGGCGGCGAACGGCTCGTCCAGCAGGAGGAGCTGGGGCTCGCGGACCAGGGCGCGGGCGAGCGCGACCCGCTGCGCCTCACCCCCGGAGAGGGTGGCCGGCCAGGCGTCGGCGTGCCGTTCCAGGCCGACCTCGGCGAGCGCCTTCAGGCCGGTCTCCCGGGTGGCGGCCCCCCGTGGCAGGCCGACGGTGACATTGGCGAGCACCCGCTGCGAGGGCACCAGGCGGGGTTCCTGGAAGACCACCGTCCGGACCTGCGGGACGAGCACCGTTCCGGCGTCGGACCGGTCCAGAGCACCGAGGATGCGGAGCAGGGTGGTCTTGCCGGTGCCGCTCGCGCCGAGCAGGGCGACGAACTCGCCGCGGGCGATGTCGAGATCGACCCCGTCGAGGACGGCCCGGGTGCCGAACACCCGGCGCAGGCCCCGGAGGTGGACGGCCGGGGTCTCGGCGGGTGCGGGCCCGTCGGCCGGGGCGCTCCCCGGGGTCGGGGCGGTGCGGGTGGTGGGGACGGTCGGGGTGCTCATCGGCCGGCTCCTTGGGTGGCCTTGCGCCAGGGCATCAGGTATCGCTCCAGGAGGCGGACGACGCCGTCGGCGGTGAGCCCCAGCAGTCCGTAGATCAGGATGCACACGGCGAGGACGTCGGTGCGGGAGTAGTTCTGCGCCTGGGCCATCAGGTAGCCGATGCCCTCCGTCGAGTTGATCTCCTCGGCGGCGATCAGCGCGATCACGCTGAGGGTCATGGAGAGCCTCAGCCCGGAGAGGAGCGAGGGCAGCGCGCCGGGCAGGACGACGGTGCGGACGATCGCCCAGCGGCCGAGGCCGAAGCTGCGCATCGCCTCGATCAGCTTGCGGTCGCTGTTGCGGACCCCGCCGGAGGTCGACACGTACATCGGGAAGCTGGTGGCGACACCGATCAGCGCCACCTTGGCGGTCTCGGTGATGCCGAACCACACCATGAACAGGGGCACCAGGGCGAGGAAGGGGACGGTGCGCAGGACCTGCACCGCCGAGTCGAGCAGTTCCTCGCCGAGCCGGAAGAAGCCGGTGACCACACCCAGCACCAGGCCGACGGTGGCTCCGAAGAGCAGGCCGAGACCGGCCCTGGTGAGCGAGACGGTGAGCGCGTCGGTGAGTTGGCCGTTGCCCCAGAGCTCGCCGACCGCCTCGGCCACCTGGGCGGGTGAGGCGAGCACGTCCTGGGTGAGGGCGCCGGTGGCGGAGGCCAGGGCCCAGCCGCCGAGCAGGGCGACGGGGCCGAGGGTGCGCAGGACCAGGGCGAGGGCGCGGGGGCGCGGGGTCTGGAGGCGGGTGCGCGGCTCGACCAGGCCGGCCGCGCGGGCCGCGGCCGTGCCGGCTTCGGTGTCGTGGCCGGTGCCGGTGCCCTGGCCGGTGCCGGGCCCGCCCTCGGGCCGGCCGTCGACGGCGCCGGCCGGGCCGGAGGCGTTCTTGGCCGTGGCACCGGTCGGCGCCTGGGTGGTGGCGGTCACTTGGCGCCGTCCGCGAGCTTGCTGATGTCGATCAGGTAGGGCTTGACGTCGACCTGCTCCTTGGTGACCTTCTGGTCGGCGAAGAACTTCGCGACGGTCCCGAAGCGGGTGATGTCGGCGTCGCCGATGACGTCGGCGGTGGCTCCCTGCCTGCCGACGTTGACCGCGACCTCCTTCTCCGCGGGGGTGACGGCGGTCGGACCGGAGTCCGTGAAGACGTTGAGGTAGGCGGCCGGGTCGGCCTTCTCCTTGAGACCGTTGTCGTGCAGGTAGGTGTAGAAGGCCTTGACCACCTCGGGGTGCTTGTCGGAGAAGCCGTTGCGGACGGCCCAGACCGCGTAGTTGTCGGAGCCGACCTCCTTGCCGTTGACCAGGAAGTGCGAGCCGGAGTTGGCGATCGACGGGGTGGAGAAGGTGTTCCAGGTGGCCCAGGCGTCGACCTGGCCGGAGTTGAAGACGCCCGAGGTCTGGTCGGCCCGGAGGTAGACCCGCTCGACCTTGTCGGTCGGGACGCCGTTCTTCTCCAGCGCCTTCAGGAGGAGGTACTCGCTGGTGCCGCCCTGGCTGACCGCGACCTTCTTCCCGACCAGGTCCTGCACGGTCTTCACCGGGGAGTCGTTCTTCACCAGGATGCCCTCGCCGACCCCGTCCGGTGCGGTCTGCGCGAACAGCTTGAAGCCGGGCTTCTGGGCCAGTGCGGCGACGGCGGAGGTGATCGAGCCCTGGGCGACGTCGAGCTGGTCGGCGGAGAGCGCCTGGGCCGCGGGGGCGAACGGGCCGGCGCTCCCGGTCCAGGCGACCTTGGCGTGGACGGCGGCGAGCGCCTTGTCCAGCGAGCCGTCCTTCTTCCCCAGGGCGAGGAAGCCGTTGTTGCCCGGGTCGGGTACGCGGAGGACCACCTCGGCCTTGCCGCCGTCGGTGGAGGCCTTGGCCCCGTCGGCGGACGAGCCGCAGGCGGCCAGGGCGGTGGTGGCGAGCAGTGCGGTGGCGGCGAGCGCGAGGCGGGAGGGGTTCACGGGGTCGACTCCTGAGGAGAGCGGGGCTGACGAACGTTCGAAGGCCGTCGGCGGGCGGCCGGGGGAAGGCCGGGGGCGGGACAGCGGGGGGAGCGGTGGGGACTGCGGGGCCGGGGTTGACGGACGGCCGGTGGCGGCGGCCGTCAGCCGTCCGCGCCGCGGCGGGCGGCGAGCAGGGCGCGGGCGGCACGGAGCGGTTCGGGATCGGCCCAGGCGCGGACGTCGACCGGGGCCTCCAGGAAGCCGTGCCGGTGGAGGAACCGTTCCTGCTGCTCCAGCAGACCCAGCCGCTCCTCGGAGAGGTCGAGGTGCAGGGTGCGGTGACTGCCCGGCGCGTACGCGCCGGCCACGCCCTCCTCCCCCGCGCCGGTCTCGGCCTGGAGGATGCGGCCCACCTCGGCGGGGTGCTCGGCGGCCCAGTCGGCGGCCTCCAGCAGCACCGAGAGGAAGCGTGCGACCAGGTCCGGGTGCTTGTCGAGGAGGTCCTGGTGGACGGTGATCGGGCGCGGCGTGCCGTTGTTGACCCGGGCTCGACGGTCCGGCGCCACGTCCAGGTCGACGGCGACCTCCGCGCCGATGCGCCGGGCCGCCTCCACGGCCAGCGCGCCCTTCACGTACACCGCGTCCACGACGCCGTCCCGCAGGGCGGCCAGCTCCGCGGCCCACTGCCCGCCGTCCGGGGCGGCCGGGACGTCCACCCACTCGGCATCGTCCGCAGTGAGTCCGGCGAGCGACAGCGCACCGTGCAGGCCGGAGAGGGCCATCGCCCGCCAGAAATCGATCCCGATCCCATGACGTGGGACGGCCAGGCGTCGGCCGCGCAGCTGCTCCGGGCCTGCGATGCCGCTCCCGGCCCGGACCAGGACGACCTGCCGCTCCTCGATCCAGGTGAGCCCGACCAGCCTGGTCCGCTCGCCGCGCGAACGGGCCCAGAGCGCCGGCACGTTGCCGCCCTCGCGGAACAGACCGGTGAGGGCGTGGGTGTAGTGGTGGTCGGCGGCGACCTCCGGCGGCACGTCCTGGAGCGAGCGGACGGCGATGCCGTCGGCGGCGAACTCCCGGGCGAACCGGCCCTGGTCGGCGGCGATGCCGGTGGCGGTGGGGACGGGGCAGCGGGTGAACCACAGGGTCGGCGGGGCGTCGGCGGCGGACGCCGGCGCGGTGGCGGCGGTCCTGCTGGTGGGGCTGGGCACGGTGGCGGGTTCCTCTGCGACGGGGTGCACGCGGGTGCGGCGGTGCGCGGCACGGGGCGCGCACCGGCCTTGCGGCGGCGGGGCGTAGGCGGTGGGCGCGGACGACGCGTCAGCGACAACAGGCGCAGGAGGCGGGGCACCGGTGGGTCGTCACGGCGCTGCTCCTTCCTGCGGTCCGGCGCGGTGGACGGGGCTCGTCCGGTGCGCTGCGCCGAGCGTTCCACGACGAGGGAGCCAGAGGCAAGCCTTTGCCACATCGTGGGATCACTTGTTCATGAACGGCATCCCATTGCAACGCTGTTGACACAATCCCGCAGCACGGGCTGCCCTAGTCTGGGAGCGACTCCGGTGAACCGGCCGGAGCGCCGGACAGAACGTGAGGTGCCATGGCCGAGGCCGCCACCGCCGTCCAGAGCCCACCGGCCGGCGCCCAGGCCGTGCAGCGGGCCCTCGGCCTGCTGCACTGCTTCCACGACAACGGCCCCGACCTGAGCGCCTCCGACCTGGCCCGCCGGACGGGCCTGTCGGTCTCGACCGCGCACCGGCTGGCCCGCACTCTGGTCAGCGCCGGGTTCCTGGAGCAGGACGAGCAGTCGGCCCGCTACCGGCTCGGTCCGGCCGTCGCCGAACTCGGCCAGCTCTCCTTCCACCAGCGCGGCCTGCACCTGGCAGCGCCCGAGCTGGAGTTGCTCTCCCGGCGCACCGGCGCCACCGCCGACCTGGCGATCCGCAGCGGCCCGCACGCGGTGATCCTGGTCGGCGCGTCCGTCCGCCCGGAGAGCGGGCTCGGACTGCGCCGCCCGCTGCACTCGACGGCCCTGGGCAAGGTCCTGCTGACCTGGCCGCGCCCGGGCGAGGCCGGGGTGTCGGCGCTCGGCCCGCTGCCGCCGTTCACCGACCGGACCATCACCGAACCGGAGCGGCTGGACGAGGAGTTGGCGAAGGTCCGGTCGGCCGGGTACGCGCTCAACGACGGCGAGTCGGCGGCCGGAGTGCGCACGGCGGCCGTACCGGTGCTGGACGGCACCGGTCACGCCCGGTTCGCGCTGGCCGTCCGCTCGACGCCGGCCCACCTCACCGACGACCGGCTCGACTGGTTCCTCGGACACGCGCGCTCCTGTGCCGACGCGCTCGCCGTGCTCCTGCTCCCACCGGACCAGCGGGCCTGACCGGCCGCGGCCACGCACGTACGGGCCGGGCGTTCAGAGGAACGCCCGGCCCGTACGGCCGTGCTCGACGACTCTCGGTGGTTCTCGACGGCCGCCGACGGCTGCCGACGGCCGGCCCGCACCGCACGCGCCGCGGAACCCGGCGCCCGGCACGGAGCGGGTGAAGCACGGCGGATCCGGCACATCTCAGGGGCGGTTCACGCCACCGGGGTGTACTTGTAGCCGACCCGACGGACCGTCACGATGCTGTCCCGGTAGGCCACGCCGAGCTTGCGGCGGAGCCGGGCGACGTGGACGTCCACCGTCCGGCCGTCACCGACGTGGCCGTAGCCCCACACGGCGGAGACCAGGTGGTCGCGGGTGTGCACGCGCTGCGGGTGCTCGGTCAGGTGCGCCAGCAGCTCGAACTCCAGGTAGGTGAGGTCGAGCAGCCGGCCGTCGACGTAGGCGTTGCGCCGCTCCACGTCCACGGCGATGCCGCGGCCGGCGGGCCGGACCGGACGGACGGCAGTGGACGCGGCACCGGCCGGTGCGACGCCGGCGACCGGGGAGGCGGTCGGCGCCGCGGGAGCGGGGACGCCCGCGCCGGGGACCGTACCCGGGACGGCGCCGGCGGCCGACGCGTTCTCGGCCGGGACCAGCACCAGGTACCCGACCATCGGGTGACCGGCGGCGGCGCCGAACTGGGCACCGTACTGGGCCAGCAGAGCCTGCGGCAGCGTGCCGTGCGGCAGCGCCGCGACGACCGCCGCGCCTTCCGGCAGCGCCGCCAGCAGCGCCTGGGGCGGCACCGGGACCTGACCGAGCTGCGGGACGTCCGACCCGTACGACGGGTGCGGGACCGACGGCGGAACCGCGGCCGCGGAGGGGGCGGACTGGGCGCCCGCCGCACGCGGCGGCACCGGACCGCCGTGCCATCGTTCGCCGTTCGAGGGAACGGAGCGGACCGCGCGCAGGTGCGGGGTCGCGGCGGGGAGGGGAAGGGTGGCCGTGGAGGAAGAAGACATGATGCCGCTCATTTCGCGCGTGACGGACGGGGTGGAGTCGTCTGCGCGTCGACCGGGCGTGCTGCCGAGAACTGACCCGAGGTCAGCGGAGGGAGAGCCGGGACGCGCTGGGCGACCCCGGACACGTCTGGTCGAACAGGTGCGGCTGCCGGGACGGCCAGAACGGCTGGAGGTCGAGGCGACGACCTCTGCTGCTGTCCGCGACGTGGTACATGCGCCCATTCAACCATGTGAACGGACCGTTGCACCGCTCCGTCCGGGCAGCCCCGACCGCACGGGCGGTCATGGCGGCAGCTGCCGGAGGAAGGGCGGGACGGGATCGGTTCACTGGTGCTCTCCGCGAAGCGGGCAGGGTTGACGGCGGCCCACAGGACGGCTGTCCGGTGCTGCCGGGTCGACGAATTGATGGACCGTCAGATTCCGCGGAGGGGCCTGCGGTGCGGACCCTGGCGGGACGCGCGGACCGGGAGGTTCCTCGGAAGGACGACGACGGGTACGGCGACGGCTGGCAGGGTCACCGACAGCAGGCGCTGCAGATGAGCGCGTGGTCGATGTAGCGCCGAACGGTCAACGCCGGAGTGACCGGGGCCGGGGCGGGCGCGGCTGCTGCGCATCGCTGCTCGAAGCTCACGACACTGCCCTCCCCCTCTGGATCACGGTGCGTCCGCACGGCTCGTGCGGCACTGCGCCGCACGCGTTGCGTTCGCCGGTCGAGGCGTCCCGGCAAGGGGCCGGACGGCCTTCGTCGACAGAGCCTTCCATGCCCGGGCGGTCAAGGCAACCTACCCGGCCAAGATCGTCCGACATGTGGACATGAGAATGAGACACGGCCGTCACCGAGGCGTCACAAGTCCCCCGCCGGACCGCCTCAGTGCCCGGCGGGCCCGGCGGACCGGCGGCGGACGGCGGCGTGCTCGACCAGCGCGACCAGGATCTCCTTGCCGTCCTCGCGGAGGCGGGCGTCACAGAGCACGACCGGGATGTCCGGGTCCAGGTCGAGGGCGTCCCGGACCTCCTCGGGGGCGAACACCTCACTGCCCTCGAAGCAGTTCACCGCGACCAGGAAGGGGATGCCGCGCTGCTCGAAGAAGTCCACCGACGGGAAGCAGTCCGCCAGCCGGCGGGTGTCGGCGAGCACGACCGCGCCCAGCGCACCACGGGCCAGTTCGTCCCAGACGAACCAGAACCGGTCCTGGCCGGGCGTGCCGAACAGGTAGAGCGCGAGTCCGGGCTTGAGGTCGATCCGGCCGAAATCCATCGCCACCGTGGTGGTGCGCTTGGTCTCCACCCCGGCGGTGTCGTCCACCGGGCGGCCCAGTTCGCTCAGCTCCTCCTCGGTGCGCAGCGGACGGATCTCGCTGACCGAGCCGACGAGGGTGGTCTTGCCCGCGCCGAAACCGCCCGCGACCAGGATCTTCACCGCGACCGCCGGGCCGCCCCGCCACCGCGGGTCGCCGGACTGCGCCGCGGGGGCGGCCCGGCCGGGGGCGGAGCCGGGGACCGGGGCGGCGGCGGTCACGGGGAGGTCAGAGCGCACGGAGTCCATTGATCACGTCTCGCAACAGGCGCTCGTCCGGCAGCTCGGCGAGCGGAACGGGTCGGGTGACGCTGATCAGCTCGGCGTCGTAGAGGTCGCCGAGCAGGACGCGCACCACGCTGACCGGCAGGTCGGTGTAGGAGCCCAGTTCGGCCACGGAGAGCGGGCCCCGGCGGCACCAGGCCAGGATGGTCCGGTGCTCCGGGTCGAGCACGTGCGCGGGCACGGCCCCCGCGGCCGGAGCGGGATCGGCCGCGGTGACCAGCGAGATCAGGTCGAACAGGCCGTCCTCGACCGGCCTGGTCCGGCCGCGGGTCATCGAGTACAGCCGCACCACCGGGCCGGCGTCGTCGTCGAACCAGCGGTCGTCGACCGGGGTGCGGGGCCGGAACAGGTCGAGATCGGACGGATCCGCACCCGGGCCGTCGTCGACCGCGCCGTCGTCGGCCGGACCGCCGTCGGCCCGGCCGCCCGGGCGTGGGTCGCCGGAATCCTGTTCGTCCACGATCCGCTCGCCCGCGGCCCGACCGTCCGGCGCGGGCCTCGACTCCTCCGCCACAGGGCCGCTCATCTCACCGGCGGGGCCACGTCGGCGCGCGGCTCGGCGGCCAGGTGCTCACCGACCCGCTTGACCAGCAGGGCCATCTCGTAGGCGATCTGGCCGATGTCCGCCTCGGCCTCGCTCAGCACGGCCAGGCAGCTGCCGTCGCCGGCCGCGGTGATGAAGAGGAACGCCTCGTCGAGCTCGACCATGGTCTGGCGGACCCCGCCGACCTTGAAGTGCCCACCGGCGCCCTTCGCCAGGCTGTGGAAGCCCGCGGCGACGGCGGCCAGGTGCTCGGCGTCCTCCCGTTCGAGGCCCCGGGAGGCACCGGTGGCCAGCCCGTCGCTGGAAAGGATCACCGCGTGCCGCAGGGCCGCGACACGTCCTACCAGGTCGTCCAGAAGCCAGTTGAGGTCTCCGGACGACTGCGTCGACAAGGTCATGAATCTGTTCCTTCCGCTGGTGCGGGTGGTGCGGGTGGTGCGGATCGAGCCGGTCGTACGGGTCGTACGGGTCGTACGGGTGAAGCCGGTCCTGCGGATCGTACGGGCGCTGCGGGTGGTGCGGTGCGTGCGGGCGGTCCCTCGGTCAACGGACCGGCGGGTGCGCCCGGTTCCGCGAGCGGGAGCGCGGCCGGGGCGATCCTGGCCGGCGGCCGGACGGGCGCGCGGCGCGCCAGGGGCGCGGTTTCGCCCGCGGCGGGACCGGGCAACGCCGGGGGCGCCGGTGCCGGAGCGATCGCCCGGCGGTCCGGGTTCTGCGGCAGCCAGGCGGCCACGGGCGGGGGCGCCGTCGCGGGCCCGGCGTCCGCCGCCGGGCGCCCCGCCCCCGACGGGCTGCCGGCGGTCCGGCCCCGGGTGAACCCGCGTTGGAAGGAGGCGAAGGTGGCCCGGGCCTCCTCGGGCGAGCGCTCGCGCGCAGGGTCGGCCTCGACGCCGTCGGATCCCGCGCCCTGCCGGGCCGCAGCCCGGTCCCGCAACTGCGGGGCGAGGCTGGCCTGCCGGATGCGGCGCGGGAGGGCGCCCGGGCCGGCGGCCCCGGCGGCCGTGACGCTCCGTCCGGGCGCGGCGTCCTGCGGGACCGTGCCCGCGGCCGGCGCCCCGTCCGACGCCGCCCCGGCGGCGGGCACACCGTCCGGCGACAGGACCCCGGGGGCGGAGCCGTCCTCCCGGCGGTGCCGTCCGGTCCCCTGCCCGGCGGGCTCGCCGGCGGGCGTCGGCACCAGGACCGGCCCGCCGCCGCGGGAGCGGCGCGGCAGACCG
>NZ_JBEXNT010000104.1:0-34413 GCF_040611255.1 Kitasatospora sp. NPDC002965
CCGGCCCCGGGGCCGGGGCCGGGGCGACGGCCTCCGGGAACCCCGGTCCGGGGTTCCCGCCGGGGCCGGTCCGGACGGCTGCCTCGACGGCGGACGGCCGGCGCGTCCGGCCCGCCGTGGTGGGGCGGCAGTGGGTCAGGGAGCGGTGGTGACGGTCACGGTGGTGAACCCCGCCGAGCGCAGCAGTCCCTCCAGCATGCTGCGGGTGCTCTGCTCGGCGCGCCGGGCGAGTTCGGTGTCCTTGGCCGCCTGCTCGATCTTCTGGGTGGCCAGCATTTCGACCTGCCGCTGGTTGCCGGGGTTTGAGCTGAAGAAGTCGCCGATCCGGTCGAAGAGACCGCGCTGCTGGAGGTAGACGTAGGAGCGGCCCACGTCCAGGGCGGGCGCGGCGAGCTGGGCGTGCGGCACCACGACGGTGGCGCTCAGACGGTCGCCGGACACGGTCACGGCGCCCTTTTCGAGGGCGGCGAGGTCGACGTAGGCGTCCACCGTGCCGGCCGCCACGTACAGGGTGCGGTGGCCGAGCAGGGCCGAAGGCAGGAAGGCGGCCTCGCGGTCGAGGTCGACGACGAGCTGGAAGTTGCCCTGCGCGCCGGTGAAGTGCTTCATGTCCTGGATGGAGCGCAGCAGCACCGGCTGGCTGCGGTCCACCGTGCGCCGCTCCAGGGGGTTGGGGATCGAGGGGAACAGGCCCAGGTGTGCCCCGGCGAGGAAGAACGCGACGATCGCGGCCAGGGTCACCGGCAGGCCGACGTACCAGGGGGTGCGGCGGCGCTCGCGGCGGGGCGGGGCCTTGTCGCCCGGGGAGCGCCGAGGTGTGTCGTCGGGGTTCTGCTCCGGTGCGCCGGCGCTGTCGGACCCGGCCGACCGGCTACGTCTGAGGAGTGCCATCTCGCTCTCTCCGCTCTGTGCGCCCTCGCCGCAGCGCTCTGCCGCGGCGCCATGCGGGTACCCCGAGGCGGCGGGGACACGCCGGTGCGGGCGCCGAAATCCCGGCGAACTGCACTCGGTGCGGGTTGAGTTGATCCGCCGGGGAGCGGGGGCGGGTTCACATGCGGGCGGCCCGCAACGGGCGGACGAGCGGCGCCGCGACCGGCGTGCGGCGGGACCGGGGGCTTGCGCGGGGGGCGGGTGGCGGGGGAGCCGTGCCCAGGACCCGAGAAGCCGGTCGAGTTGGTGACGCCGGGCCGGCACACTTCCGCCGCGGCCCGACCCGCCCACCGGGGCGTCGGTCGGACCGCGGCGGTGCGCCGTTCAGGCCCGGCGCCGGGTGTGCGGGCGAGCTGCCGCGGTCAGCAGTAGTTGCTGACGCCTCCGGTCTCGTCACCGTTGAGCAGGCCGCCCCAGATCCACTCGTTGTCGGAGAGCTTGACCCACTTGTCGTGAGCGACCCCGTTGGCGTTGACCCAACCGCCGGTCTTCCAGCAGAGTCCGTACGAAGTGAAGCCTGCGGACACGGGGTAGTTGATGGCGTAGTCCGTGGACGGTCCGTACCTGACGTTCCCGTTGATCCATGTCGTGACCACGCCGCCCAGCACGCGCGAAATCTGGGTCCGTGGCGCGCCGGCCGGTTCGGAATCCGCGGCGGCGGCGGGGGCCGCCATACCGGAGGCCGTCAGAACCGCCAACCCGACTGCTGTGACGAGCCTGGTTGTGGGCCGTTGGCGATCGATGTGCATCTGTTTCCCTCCGAACGAAACCTCGGTCTGTACCCGGTCGGACTCGACCAGGCGTCAATCATCCTGACAAGAAGGGATATTGACGGTCCATGGCGCTTCGGGGATTGGCGCAAAGAGGATCGAACGTGTACCTGTGATCGGCCTTTCGCCGGCGGTGCCGGAACCGCTCAGCACCGCCTCGGCGACGCCTTCGCGGCTGGTCGGCGGCGTGGACTGTTCAGGGTGGTGTGACCCGTCAGGAGTGCCGCTCCCAGAGGTTGTCCAGGTGCGCGTGCAGGACGTCCTGGGCCTCCTGCGAGGTGAGGCGGCCGATGAGGACGTGGACGGTGAGGCCGTCGGCGAGGGAGAGGAGGGTGCGGGCCTCGTGCTGCGGGTCGACGGGCGCACTGTGTCCGGCGCTCTCGCCGACTTCCCGGATGAGCTGGGTGAACGCCTCCTGCAGGGCTGCGTAGCTCGCCTTCAGCGTGTTCGCGAGCGGCTCGCTGACCGCGGCCTGCGCGACGAAGGCGAGCCAGACCCGTGCCTCGGAGTGATGCTCTTCCCGGAGCAGCGCGACTTCGGTGACCGCGTGACCCAGGGCGGTGGCGGCCGACTGGGCCGGGCTCCGGACGAGGCGGGCCCGGGCGCGTTCGGTGATCCGCTCACCGATGTTCGCGAGAGTGAACACGAGCATCTCCTCCTTGCTGCGGAAGCAGCGCTGCACGGCGCCCATCGACACCTGCGCGCGGGTGGCGACGTCGCGCAGGGTCACGCCTTCCAGTCCGTGTTCGTCGGCGAGGAGGCAGGCGGCCTCGGCGATGCGGTGACGTCGCTCCTCGTGATCAACCTGTCTGGGCATGCTCGTGGCCTCCGTGCGGCGACGCGTAATTCGATGCGGTCGTATCGGTTCCCAGGCTACAGTTCCGATGCAAGCGCATCGGAACGTGGGAAGGGGAGGACGAGAATCATGGGTGATGCCCTGTGGAAGCTGTCGGCCGCGGCGCAGGCGGAGGCCGTGCGCGGTGGCGAGGTTTCCGCCGTCGAGCTGGTGGAGAGCCATCTGGAGCGCATCGCCGAGGTCAACCCGGAGGTGAACGCGGTCACCCGGCTCCTGGCGGATCGCGCCCGGGAGGCCGCCGGGCGGACGGACCGGCGCCGGACCGCCGGCGAGGAGCTGGGGCCGCTCGCGGGGGTTCCGTTCACGGTGAAGGAGTCCACGGCCGTCGAGGGGGTGCCGACCACGTTCGGCACTCCGCGCTTCCGCGATCTGGTGGCGCCGGCGGACGCGCCCCCGGTCGCCCGGCTTCGCGCGGCCGGGGCGATCCCCATCGGGCACAGCAACATGCCCACCTTGATCCTGGCCGGAATGCACACGCGCAGCGAGCTGTTCGGAGACACGTTCAATCCCTGGGATCGTGGCCGGACTCCCGGCGGATCGAGCGGGGGTGACGCGGTGGCCGTCGCCACGGGCATGGCGGCGCTCGGACTCGGCAACGACTCCGGGGGATCGGTGCGGGTCCCGGCCCAGTTCTGCGGTGTGGCCGGACTGAAGCCGACCACCGGCCGGTTTCCCGCCGACCACCGGATCCTCGGCCCGGACGACCCCGGGCCTGCATCCCAACTACTCGTCACCGACGGCCCGTTCGCCCGAAGCGTGGGTGATCTCCGGCTGGCGTACGAGGTGTTGGCCGGCACCGATCCACGGGACCCGCGCGCCGTGCCGGTGCCCGCGTACGGCGCGCCCCTCCCCGGGCCGGTGAAGGTCGCGGTCGTGGCGGACCCCGGCGGGCACGGCGTCCACCCCACGGTGCTCGCGTCCGTCGCCGCCGCGGCCGACGCGCTGCGGGACGCCGGGTACGACGTGCGCGAAGTGCCGGACGTGCCACGGTTGGACGAGGCGCTCGACGCCTACGGCCGGATCACCGTGACCGAGTTCGCCCCGACCTGGCCGGTGGTGCGCAAGCTGCTCGGCGCGGGCGGTGACCGCTACGTCGGGATGATGATGGAACAGACGCCGCCCGCGAGCGCGGAGGAGTTCATGAAGCTCATGGGCGTCTGGATGAACATCCGCCGCTCCTGGGCCGAATTCCTCGACGACTACCCGCTCCTGCTCGGCCCGTCGTTCACCGAACCGCCCGTCGAGCCGGGGATCGAGTCGCGCGACCGGGCCGGGCGGGACCGCGTCGGGTCGGGAATGCGGCTGTGCACCGTGACCAGCTTCGTGGGTGTGCCCGGGGTGGCGGTGCCGACCGGGACGGCCGACGGCCTGCCGTCCGGCGTGCAGGTCGTCGGGCGCGCGTTCCGCGAGGACCTGTGCCTGGCCGCGGCCGGGGCGATCGAGGACCGGCTCGGAGTCCTCACCCCGGTCGACCCGGTCTGGGCCGGTGGGGCTGGTTGAGCCCCCGGGTCCACGCCTGACCCGGGTGCTCGATCCCCGGGGACACGACCACCACGGCACCGGCTCGCGAATCCACCTGCGGCCGCCCGCGCCGTCCGGTGCTGCACGGACGGCGCGGGCGGCCCACTGAGGTGAGCCGAGGCTGATCCTCCCCGGGGGCTACCCGGCTCGGCGCGTGATGAGGGCCTCCAGGCCGTCGAGGATCCGCTCCAGGCCGAAGTCCAGCGCCTGGTCCCGGCCGTCCTGGGTGGCCATTGCCGCGGCGAGCGCGGGGAAGCGGTCGGCGTGCTGGTGCACCAGGGGGCCGAGGACGGCCAGGAGTTTCGCCTCGGGCGAGCCGTCCGGCCGGGCCGCGCGGGCCTGTTCGGCGATGCCCCGGACGTGCCCGGCCAGCAGCACTGCGGTGTCCATCCGTTCGGGGCCGGTCAGTCCGTGGCCGTCCAGGGCCGCGACCACCCGCTCCAGCCAGCCGAGTTCCTTGGGGCCCATCACCCGTGGTCCGACGGTGGCGTCGAGAAGCCATGGGTGCTCGGCGAGCATTCGCGCCAACTGGTCCGAGCAGGCGGTCAGTTGCTCGCGCCATCCGAGTCCGTCCACGGCCGGCGGCGGTTCGCCGACCGCGGCCTCCACCATGAGCGCGACCAGTTCCGCCTTGCCGGGAACGTAGCGGTAGAGCGACATCTTGGTGAAGTCGAGCAGGCCGGCGACCTTCTGCATCGAGACGGCGCCGAGGCCCTCGGCGTCCGCGATCGCGACGCCCGCCGCGGCGATCCGCCCCAGGCTCAGCGCGGGCTTCGGCCCCCGGGACGGCCTGGCGGGCGGTCCCCAGAGCAGCCGCACCGCCTCGTTCGCTTCCTCGCTCAATTCCCGCTCCGTCTCGTGTCTTCCGGCTGCCCTTGCGGGGCGGCCCAACTGCGTCTACCGTACACAGCAAGAAACAGTGTC
Organism: Kitasatospora sp. NPDC002965; assembly: GCF_040611255.1. Taxonomy (NCBI): domain Bacteria; kingdom Bacillati; phylum Actinomycetota; class Actinomycetes; order Kitasatosporales; family Streptomycetaceae; genus Kitasatospora; species Kitasatospora sp. NPDC002965. The sequence continues at coordinate 5,002 of NZ_JBEXNT010000104.1, forward strand.
CCTGGGACACAGTTAATCGGTAGCTCGGATGGAGTGGTTCACGTGAGCATCAAGGTCCTGATCTCGGGCGCGAGCATCGCCGGCCCCGCACTGGCCTACTGGCTGGGGCGGTACGGCTTCGAGACCACCGTCGTCGAGCTGGCCCCCGCCCTGCGCGGTGGCGGCCAGGCGGTCGACTTCCGAGGCCGGACCCACCTGACGGTGCTGGAGCGGATGGGTGTGCTCGACGAGCTGCGCGCCCTCGACACCGGCGGCAGCCCGATGACCTTCGTCGACCGGCGCGGCCGTCAACTCCTCCGCCTGCCGGCCGACTTCGCGGGCGGGGACGTCGAGGTCCCGCGCGGGGAGCTCGCCCAGGTGTTGCACCGGCGCAGCCTCCCGCACACCGAGTACCTCTTCGGCGACTCGATCACCGCCTTGGAGGAGACGCCCACCGGCGTCCGGGTGGCCTTCCGGAACGCCGCGCCGAGCGAGTTCGACCTGGTGATCGGCGCCGACGGACTGCACTCCAACGTCCGTCGGCTCGCCTTCGGCCCGGAGGAGGACTACGTCCGCCACCTCGGCTACTACGCGGCCACCTGGCAGCTTCCCAACTACCTCGGTCTGCCTCCTGGTTCAGTCGGCCTCAACGTCCCCGGCCGGCTGGCCGCCGTCGGCGCCGACCACCGCGACCCGACTCGGGCGGGCGCCTTCTTCGTCTTCGCCTCGACCGAACTCCGTTACGACCGCCACGACGTGGCGCAGCAGAAGGCGCTGATCCAGGACGCCTTCGCGGGCCTCGGCTGGGAGGTGCCCGGGCTCCTGGAGAGCCTGAGGCAGGCGCCCGAGCTGTACTTCGACTCGATCAGCCGGGCCGACGTCCCCGCCTGGTCCACCGGTCGGATCGCCCTGTTGGGCGACGCCGCGTGCGGGGCCACCATCGGCGGGATGGGTACCGGCACCGCTGTGGTGGCGGCGTACGTCCTGGCCGGCGAGCTGGCCCGGGCCGGCGGCGACCACCGCACCGCCTTCGCCCGCTACGAGCACACCGTGCGCGACTACGCCCAGGGCTGTCAGAAGGGCGGCGACCGGACCGGCCCGTTCCTGGCGCCCGGCACCGCGACCGGGCTGCGGGTGCGCAACGGGCTGCTGAACCGGCGCTGGATCCTCGACAGGATGCTGGAGATGGGCAAGCAGGTCAGCAGCGTCGATCTGCCTGACTACACGACCGAGCTGTCGAACGCCGTGGCGTCCGGCGTCCTGGGCGGAGGCGTCGCAGCACGTCACCGGCGATGACCATGCCCTCGCCCGGCGTGCGGGCCGGGTCCGGCGCCCCCTGCGTGCTGCTTCACCCTCTGTCGCCCGTGTGTGGGGGCGGGTCAGGATGACCGGGTTGTTGTCGCGCGCGAAGGGGTCCGGATGGGGAAGCACAAGAAGGAGCCGGAGCTGCCGAGTCCGGGTCAGGGGTCCCCGCCTCCCGGGAACGCGGACGGACAGGTGCCCGTCCCCTTGCCGCCGGGTGACCCGAAGCACGGGAAGAAGTGACCGGGCCGGCCCCGTTGCGGGCGCGCCTGGACGAGGCGATGGACGAGCGCGGGGCCTGGCCCGCGCGGGCGCCGTGGCTGCGGGAGGCGGTGGCGGCGCTGCCGCGCGACGTGTTCGCGCCGGACCGGCTGCTGCGGTGGGACGGGCGCGCGTACGTGCCGGTGGACCGGCAGAGCGATCCGGACGGCTGGGCACGGGAGCTGTACGGCGAGCAGGACGCGGCCGCGGTCACCCAGGTGACGGACGGGCCGGCGTCGTCGAGCCTGTCGGCGCAGGGCGTCGTGGTCGACATGCTCGACAGCCTGTTGTTGGAGCCCGGGCACCGGGTGTGGGACATCGGGACGGGGCAGGGCTGGAACGCGGCGCTGGCGGCGTGGCGGGCCGGCCCGGGGCGGGTGGTGTCCACCGAGATCGACGGTGTGTTGGCCTCGTTCGCACGCGAGCGTCTGGCCGCGGCCGGAATGCGGGTGGACGTCGTGGTGGCGGACGCGACCGTCACGGTGCCGGACAGCCCGGTGGACCGGCTGATCGCCACCTACGCGGTCGAACGGGTGCCGTGGTCGTGGGTCGGGGCGGTCCGGCCCGGCGGGCGGCTCGTGGTTCCCTGGGGCCGGCTCGGGCACGTCGCCCTCACCGTCGCCGACGACGGGCGCAGCGCGAGCGGGTGGGTGCAGGGCCTGGCCCGGTTCATGGGCGACCGCGCCGCCGGTCCGGCGCCCGTGGGCGGGCACGCGGGGTACGCCGCGGTGCGCGGCACCGCGGCGCCGGAGGTGAAGCGCGTCGTGGATCGGGATCCCGCGCCGCTGGCCGCGGACTGGAACCTGAGGTTCGCGCTGCGGGTCGCCGTGCCGGACGCCGTGGTCGTCACCGGCACGGACGAGGACGGCGTCCTGGCGTGGGTGCACGACGGCCACCGGTCCTGGGCCGCGTTGTCGGCCGGCGGCGACGGCACCGCGACCATGTACCAGGGCGGCCCGCGGCGCATCGGTGACGAACTGCTCCACGCCTGGGCGCAGTGGGAGGAGCTCGGGCGGCCGGGTCCGTACGAGTACGGGATGACGGTGCGCCCTGACGGCCAGTTCGTGTGGCTGAACGACCCGGTTCACGGCCCGCGCTGGCACGCCGGTGGCACCGCGGCGGCCGGTACTCCTCCTCGTTGAGCAGGGCCTGAGCAGCGTCCGTTTCGGCGGCCGGTCCGGGTGCCGCCGGGGGATCCGACGGGGGTTCTGTACGACCTCCGTGGTGCGGCGGTCGGCGTGCCGGTCGCCGTTCGAGGGTTCGTCGTGGACCTCGACCGAGCCGCCGGCCACGGCGGTGCGCGGGTGGGCGGTGCGGTCGAGTGGACGGGTCTACCAGTTCGCCCAGGGAAGGTTCCAGCCGCCGAGTCCGTTGTCGGGGGAGACGGTCTTCTCCTTCGAGTTCACGATCGTGACCACGTCGCCGATCAGCGAGCTGTTGAAGAACGTTCCCGCGACGGAGGTGTCGCTGCCGCCCTCCACGTCCTTGAGCGAGACGCAGCCGTGGCTGGTGTTCTCCTTGCCGAACGGGTCGCCCTTGTACCAGTAGTTGCCGTGGAGGTAGGTGCCGCTCTCGGTCAGCCGCATCGCGTGCGGGGCGGCGGGGATGTCGTACTCGTCGCCGAGTCCGACGGTCCGGGAGTTCATGTGGGTGACCTTCTCCTTGGACATGATCACCATGGTGCCGCCCCACGAGGGGTGCTTCTCGTCGCCGAGCGTGGCGGGCACGGTGGTGGTCTTGCCGTCCCGGACGATCGTGAGCCGGTGCGTGGCGGCGTCCGCGGTGGACACCTGCGAGCGGCCGACGGTGAACGGTTCGTCCTTGTCCACGTCGCCGTAGACGCCCGGTGAGACCTCGACGTTCTTCAGCCGGTAGTGGATGGTGACCTTGGTGCCCGGCTTCCAGTACTCGGCCGGGCGGAAGTCCAGCCGGCTGTCGCCGAACCAGTGGCCCTTCACCTCGGTGCCGTTGTCGGTCTCGAAGGTGATTCCCTTGGCGACGGCGTCCTTGTTCACGATCTTCGTGCTGAACTCCACCTTGACGATCATGCCCACGCCGTAGGTCTGGCCGTCGGCGATGTTGTCGTTGGTGGAGACCTGCTTGTCGGGCGTGCGCGTGGTGAACGCGGTGGTGGAGGCGGCCGCGAGACCGTCGGCGTCCGCCGCCTGGGCGTTCACCGTGTACGCCGTGCCGGGTGCGAGCGCGGCGGCGGGCTTCCAGCCGGTGCCGTCCGGGGTGATCGTGCCGGGGACGGGCCTGCCGTTCTTGTCGGTCACGTCGACGGTGGTGAGCCTGCCGTGGGAGACGGACACCTGGAGCGCGTTCGGCGCGACGCCCCGGGCGCCGTCCTTCGGTTCGACGTTCAGCACCGCGGCCGACGTCCTCGGCCCGGTCGCGGCCGAAGGCGCGGCAGCAGGCGCGGCAGCCGTCGTGGCGGCCACCGTGGCGGTAGTCGTGGCCGCCGGCCCGCCGGCGGCAGTGGCGCCCGTCGCCCGGGTGGCCCCGTCGCCCTCGCCGTCGCCGCAGGCCGCGGTCATCAGCAGAATGCCGCCCATCGTCAGCGCCACCGCGCTGCGGTTGAAACGGTCGCCCGTGCGTATCGCGGTCCGGGTCGCCTGAACAGTGCTCACTGTCGCTCCTTCTCGGTGATCACCGAAAGCCTGTCGGCCGGTTCGTCCCAGGAGCAACGGCCGGCGCCCGATCTGGGACGCTGGGACGCCGTTACCTGCTTTGACCTGGGAAGACGTAACCTTCCTGGGACGCGTCCGTGCGACCGGGGAACGGCGTGGCGGGCGGCGGGAACCACGGGAGCGTCAGCGGCGTGCTTCTGTCCCGGAGATCGCTTCACGTCGGTCCGGCCGCGGGGGGACGCGACAGCGCCGCGCCCGACCGCCGGTGGCGGCCGGAGACGGCGGGGCGCGATCACTGCTGGATGCAAGAGCGAGGCGGAGGAACGGTGCCAGAGGGGTTCGGGGAGTTGGGGGAGCGGGACGAGATCGCGCGGCTGCTCGGGGAGCTGAAGAGCCGGTCGGGGCTCAGCTACGGCGCGCTGGCGAAGAGGCTGCATCTGAGCACCTCGACGCTGCACCGCTACTGCAGGGGAGACGTGGTGCCGACGGAGTTCGCCCCGCTGGACCACCTTGCGCGGCTGTGCAGGGCGACGCCGGAAGAACTCGTCGAGCTGTACCGGCTGTGGGCCGTGGTCCACTCGGCGCGGGGAAGCAGGACACCACCCGTCCCCGGACCGGCAGGTCAGACGGTTCCGGCGGACCCGGCGGACCCGACGGACCCGCCGGAGGCAGGGACGGGGACGGAGCCCGAGGTCGAGGTTGAGGTCGAGGCGGAGGCGGAGGTGGAGGCGGCGCCGGACGGGAGAGGCGGCGTCGAGGCCGGGCGGGTCCTCGTCGCCCGCGCCGAACCGGACCCTGCCCCCGGGGCGGCGCCGCGGCGGTGGCCTGTCCGCCACCGTGCGGTCCTGGCCGCGGTGGCGGTCACCGTGGTGCTGGCCACCACCGGTGCCGTCGCCATGGGGCTGAAGTCGGCCACGGGCGGTGACATCGGTCCCGGTCGGGCCCCGAACGGCGGGTCGGCCGCCGGATCCCCGGCTCCGGGCGCCCCCGACTCGTCACCCTCCCCGGCTCTCGCCTCCACCTCCGCTTCCGTCTCGGCCGCCTCCACCGGTGCGGGCTCGGGCTCGCCGGGGCCGACCGGCGGGACGGACACGAGCGCTCCGATCACGGTCTCGGTCCGGCCGTCCGGGTGGAACAGCTCGTGCGATCAGTACCTGGTGGACCGCCCGCCGTCCGAGGTCCCTCGACCGCCTGAGGTGCCGGACGTGGCGGGCTGGGCCTCCGGGATCGGCGCGGTTGCCGGCCGCCACCAGTCGATCGAGCTCATCGTGCAGGGCACCGGCAGGGAGACCGTGGTGCTGTCGGGCCTCAACGTCCGGGTCACCCGGATCGCGGGTCCCCTCGCCTGGAACGCCTATTCCATGGCCGAGGGCTGCGGCGGTGGGGTCGGCGTCCACTCCTACGACCTCGATCTGGACGCGGCCCGCCCGCGGCCGGTCCTGGCCGCGGGCAGCAAGGGCCTGCCGGTCAAGGTGAGCGAGGGCGACCCGGAGGCCATCGAGGTCACCGCCGTGACCGACTCCCACGACGTGAGCTGGTACCTGGAACTGGAGTGGTCGAGCGGTGACCGAAAGGGGACGCTCCCCGTCGACCTCGGCCACGGCACACCGTTTCGCACCAGCGCGGTGAAGGGCCGGCCGCTGTACGTCTACCCGGCCGACGGACAGGCCTGGGAACCGAGCTCGTTCCAGGGGTGACAGCGGAACGCGATTTCCGTTGACTCGACGGGCCCGCGGTCATGCCCGCGTTCCGGCGCTGCGGGCTGTGGGACCACCCCGGCCGCCCAGCCGCGGATCCCGCCCCGGTCGTGGATGCGAAGCTTGATGCTGTTGGGCTGGTGCGCATGGTCTGGCGGGCACGGAGCAGGTTCCTGGAGGCGGTTCGAGCGAGAGGTGGCCGGGATGGACGGAAACGGTGTGTTCTGGGTGGTCGGGGCCGGGGTGGTCCTGGCCACCCTCGTGGTCGCGGGCGTTCTGGTGGTGAAGCTGGTCCGGGCCCGGAAGCTGTTGGGGGCATCAGGGATCCCGATGTCCAAGAAGGTCCTGTTCTGGGCGTCCATCGCCTATCTGGTCAGCCCCGTGGACCTGCTTCCCGACCCCATCCTGTTGGACGACATCGGCTTCCTGCTCGTGGCCCTGCGCTCGCTGGGCAAGGCCGGGCTGCGGGCCGGCGTCGGCTCGGCAGGCCCGGGCGTGGGTGGCACGGAGGTCCCGCGGCTGAAGCAGTGACCCCGCGGGGCCGCAGCTGGGAACGGCCGTTCCGTCCGGCCGGGCGCGAGACGAGAAGCGCCCCGCGGGACGCGCTCAGACGGTAGCCGCTTCGGACCGGGCGGCGGCGGGGCGCACGGCCTGAGCCGAGCGCATTGCCACACGGCGGCACCGGGCCGGTTCGCAGGGGGGTTCCCGCTGCAGAGAGCCGGATGGGCCGTCACCGGTGTCGTGGTGACGGCCCATCCGGGGTGCTGCGCTCATACGGTCGGGCCGGCCAGACTCGTCAGGGCCCGGTGCGCGCGTCGGGCGCTGCGCTCGGCGCGGCTCTTGAGGCGGAGCGCGCGCACGAGGCGGTGCTTCTCGGCCTCCCGAAGACGGTCGTCTATCGTCGCCCGCGCCACGTCGATGTGGTAGGTCATGATGCTCCCCCTGTCGACGGGTGATCCGTCGGCATCACCCTGACGCCGACCCTTCGGGCCACCCTCTGTGCTTCAGACTCTACACCCAAAGTCGGTCTAGGGCCTTGCATTTAACGATCCGTTCAGGAATTTGCCTTCTGATCGAATGCCAAGTGGCTGGTCGGTTCCCAGGCCCGCGCGGCGTCGCGCCGGTGCTGCGCCGTCCCGCCCTGCGCCGTCCCGCCCTGCGGCGCCGCAGCCCGTCACGCGCCCGGCGGCCGGACCCGTGGGGCACCCGCCGTCCTCTGCCCGAGCGTGAGCATCGCCCCGGCGACCTCGTCGGCGGCCGAGTCGGGGACCGCGGTGGCGGCCTCGTCGAGGACGAGCAGCCGTGCGCCGGGGATCTCGCGCGCGATCGCCTCGCCGTTGCCGACGGGGAAGAACCGGTTGCGGCGGCCGTGGACGACGAGCGTGGGGACCTCGATCCCGGGCAGGCGCTCCCGCCAGCGGGGTGTGCAGTCCAGCTTGGAGAAGACCAGGCCCATCTGGTTGGCCATCTGGACGGGGGGCGCGGTGCCGGGCGTGCGGTCCCAGATGCGCGCGGCGACGGCGCGCGCGCCGTCGGGGTCGTCGCCGAGGATCGCCGCGCCGGTGGCGGCGAACTCCGCAACCGCCTCGCGGTCGGTCCAGTCGGGCATCGGACGCGCGAACAGCCGGCTCATCGTCGCCCGGTCGTGGTCGGGGAGGTCGTCGTCGGGCGGGCCGGGGGCGACCGCGCGGGTGTTGGCCAGGGTGAGCGCGCAGAAAGCGTCCGGACGGTCGAGCGCGGCCACCTGGGCGACCATCCCACCGACGCCGATCCCCCCGAGGTGCGCGGGCGCACCGCCGAGCGCGTGAGCGAGGGCCGCGGCGTCGGCGGCGAGGTCGCGCAGGGTGTAGGCGGGTGCCGGCGGATCCGTCGTCGTGGACTCCCCGCTGTCACGCAGGTCGTAGCGCACCACCCGGTGCCCGCCGGCGGCGAGGCGCTCGCAGAGCGAGTCGGGCCAGGAGAGCATCGTGGGCCCTCCCGCGAGCAGAACGAGCGGTGCGTCGTGGTCACCGAACGACTCGATGCCCAGGGTGACCTCGTCGGTGTCGAGGGTGGTCATCGGATCACCGGCCGTTGTCGTCGTCGTGCCCGAGACCGCGGTCGGGCCTGCTCATGTCGCCCGTCGCGGGTGTGCCGTCGGCGAGCCCGTAGCGCAGGTACACGGTGCCCTGCGGGCCGGCCACCGGGGGTTCGAGGAGCGTGACGTTCGTGGGGACCGCGCCGCCGTCGAACACCGTCTTCCCGACGCCGAGCACGATCGGGTGCACCCAGAGGTCGAGGCGGTCGAAGAGCTTCTCGCGCAGGAGGGTCTGCACCAGGTCCAGGCTCCCGACGACCTTCACGTGCTCGTGCCGGTCACGGACCTCGCGCACCGCGCCCGCCAGGTCCGGGCCGAGCTGCGTGGACCCGGCCCACGGGAGGTCGGGCCTGCCGCGGGAGGCCACGTACTTCGGGACGCTGTTGAACAGCTCGGCGATCTCGCCGCCCTCCTGGTGCGGCCAGTGGGCGGCGAAGATGTCGTACGTCCGCCGGCCGAGCAGCAGGGCGTCCGTGCCCTCGTACGCGGCCAGGATCTGCGCTCCGGTGATCTCGTCGAGCAGGGGTGCCTGCCAGCCGCCGAACGGGAACCCCTCGGGGTCCTCGTCGGGGCCGCCGGGTGCCTGCCCGACGAGGTCGAGGGTCGTGAACAGCTCGATGTGGATGAGGCCCATATCCGTACTCCCGATGAGTTGGTCGTCCCGGTCGAGATGTAGACCTGTCGGAGCCGGAAAACTCATCGCCGCGCCGGTACCGGGCTTTCGTACCCGCCGACCGCCTCACCCGGCGCACCGCCGTCCGCGCCCGGATCGCGCTCCCGGCCGCCTCGCACGGGCCCTACCGGCGTTGCTCCGAAACCGGTCCCGACGGGTCAGCGGGCCAGGGAGACGGCGAACGGCTTGAAGCCGTGTCGGCGCAGGACGTGGGGAACCACGAGGATCATGGCCTCGGTGGCGCGGGCCGTGGCGATGCCGCCGAGGTCCTCGATCCATGCGGGCTGCCAGCCCAGGTCGCCGAGCAGGCCGGTGACGGTCCTCTTCGCGTTCTCGTCGTCGCCCGAGAGATAGGCGGTCGGTGGGGTGGCCAGGCTCTCGGGAGCGGTCATGACCATGAACAGCATGGTGTTGAGGGTCTTCACCACGCGGGTGTCGGGGAGCGCGGCCTGGAGTTGCTCGGCGAGACTGCTGCCGGGGTAGCACAGGTCGCCGGGCAGGCCGTCATCCGCGTCTCGGGTGGCGTTGGAGACATCGACGAGGAGCTTCCCGGCGAGCTCGGTGCGCAGGCCGGCCAAGCGGTCCAGCGAGGTGTGGCCGGGCGTCGCGTTGATCACGATGTCCGCGGTGCGGGCGGCGGTGCGCTGGTCGGCGAAGGCCGTCCGCGGGGCGCTGCCGGTGGCAAGGGCCGCGGCCTCTCCCGGGTTCCGGACCCCGAGGGTGACACGGTGTCCGGCTGCGGAGAGCCTGCCGGCGAGGTTGGCGCCGACGCGGCCGGCGCCCAGGATGCCGATGCTGGTCATGAGGTGATGCTCCTTGTGATGTGAGGCGGGCCGGGCGGAGGGCGTCCGGTCAGACGATCGGGGACAGGACGTCGAGGGCGGCCGTGTGGATGCCGGGGGCGGAGGCCAGGAAGTCGCGGCTGCCCGTGGTCCAGGGCTCGCCCGCCAGGTCGGTGACGGTGCCTCCGGCCTCGGCGACCAGCAGGGCACCGGCGACCAGCCCGGAGCGGACGTCGGAGAACTGCCAGAAGGCGTCCGTGCGTCCGGCCGCGACGTGGATGAGCTGCATGGTGGCGGGAACGGACACGCGCACGACCAGACCGTTGACGAGCATGGCGGTGACCGAGTCGCCGATCCGCCGGAAGGTGCGCTCGTCCTCGCCGGGCCTGGCCTGGCCGGTGCCGACCAGCGCGGCGCCCAGGTCGGTCTTGGCGGACACCTGCAGCGGCCGGCCGTCGAGGTGCGCACCCCCGCCGGCCACGGCGGTGTAGGTGTCGCCGGTCAGCGGCAGATGGACGACGGTGAGCACCGGCCGGTTGTCGCGGACCAGGGTGGCGGTCACGGACCAGTCGTCCATGCCGTGGACGTGGTTGATGTTGCCCTCGGCGGGGTCGACGACCCACCACTCCCCGGGCGGGAGCGCGCCGCCGGCCAGCTCGTCCTCCGCCCACTGCGATCCGGGCCGGGCCCGCAGCAGCGGCTCCCGCAGCACGTCCAGCACCGCGTCGTCGTTGGCGTGGATCTCGGCGACGACCTCGTCCAGGCTCACACCCCGGGCGTGCGGCGTGTGGCGCCCGCGCAGGGTGAGACCTGCGGTCCTCACCGCGGCGGTCACCTCGGGCAGGAGCGTCGTGTCGGCGGCGAAAGGCATGGTGGTGCTCATGGCGGGATCCCCGGGTTCGATGTGTGCGGGCGGTCGGTCTCGCGCCTGCACTTCGAAGGTATGGCTCCCGGTCATTAACAACAAGTGCATGCTATTCACTTGTAGAATTACTGACATGCAATTGGATCTGAACCTGCTCACCGCACTTGACGCACTGCTGGAAGAGGGCAGTGTCGCCGGCGCCGCAGCCCGACTCCACGTCACCGCACCGGCGATGAGCCGCTCCCTGGGCCGCATCCGCAAGGCCACCGGCGACCAGATCCTGGTCCGCACCGGCCGCAGCATGGTTCCCACCACCCGCGCGCTGGCCATGCGCGCCCAGGTCCACGCCCTCGTACAGCAGGCCCACCACCTCCTCTCCGCGCAGCAGGAACTCGACCTGGCGGCGCTGGACCGGGTGTTCACCGTGCGCTGGCACGACGCCCTGACCGCCGCCTGCGGCACCGCTCTGCTCACCGCCGTCCGCCGCCGGGCCCCCGGCGTCCGGCTGCGTCTGTCGGCCGAACCCGGGACGGACGACGCCGAGCTGCGCCGGGGCGAGGTCGACCTCGAATCGAGCTCCAGCGCTCCGACGCTCCCCGACATCCGGCACCGCCTCGTCGGCACCGACCGGCTGGTGGTCGCCGTCCGCCCGGGCCACCCCCTCAGCGAGGGGCCGCTGGACGTCGAGCGCTACGCGGCAGCCGAACACCTCACCGTTTCGCGACGCGGCAGCCTGCGCGACCCGATCGACGACGCCCTGACGGCCCGCGGCCTCGGACGACGCGTCGTCGCCGCCGGGCCCACCGCCGCGTTCGCGCTGCAGCTCGCCCTCGACACCGACCTGGTCGTCACCCTCCCCGACGCGATCACCCGCGCAGCGCGGGAGGGGCTCGGCCTGGTCACGCTGCCGCCGCCACTCCCGCTGCCCGAGGTTCCCCTGTACCTGCTGTGGCACCAGCGCTACGACGACGACCGCGCCCACACCTGGCTGCGGGACCTGGCCACCGAAACCGTCCGGGCGCCGTTTGCGCCGCCGACCGTCCCTCGACAGCCCCGCTGACTACCGGGCCCCGCAGCCGGTGGCGGGCGGGGTGCGCGGTCGCAGGCGTTCGCCCTGGGGCCCGAACATGATCAGGTACTCGACCGGCCCGCCCGAGCCCGCGTTCGCGACCCCGTGGGGGGTGCGGGTGTCGAACTCGGCGACGTCCCCGGCGGTCAGGACGAGGTCCTGTTCGCCGAGCGCGAGCCATAGCCGCCCGTACAGGACGCACAGCCACTCGTAGCCGTCGTGGGAGACCTGCCGTGGTCGCACCGGCCGGCCGTCGACGGAGGGCAGGACGTGCTTGTGGGCGTGCAGTCCGCCGACGTAGCGGGTCAGCGGCAGGACTGCCTTGTCGTCGCCGAGACTCAGCGGCACCGAGGTTCGGCGTTCGGCCGCAGGGACGGCGGCAGGGGCGGTGCCGGCCAGCTCGTCCAGGGAGACGCCGTACTCCTTCGCCAGCAGCAGTACCACCTCCAGGGTGGGCTTGCGCCGGCCGGTCTCGATCCGCGACAGCGTGCTCGGCGAGATGCCGGTCGCGCAGCTGACTCCGGTGAGCGTGGCGCCGCGATGCTCGCGTACGGCCCGCAGGCGGGTCCCCATCGCCGCCAGTGTCCCGGCCAGTTCGTCATCTGCCACCGCCGCTGCACCTCCCGAACGAACCTGGCGACCGTCTCCCTGTCCTGCGAGTTTGCCAGAACGGCAACGTCGATGGCCTCGGGCGGTCGCCGCGCCGCATGATCGACGGGTACCCGCGAACACCCGTGACCACCCGCGACCACCCGCGACGACCCGCGAACACCCGCGATCACCGGCGAACCGAGGAGAACTCCCCATGCAGTCCGAGCCGTCCGCCGCCCCGAGCCACCGCATCGTCGAGGCCCCGGCCGGGCGCCTGCACCTGGTCGAGCAGGGCACCGGCCCGTTGGTCCTGCTCGTGCACGGCTTCCCCGAGTCCTGGTACTCCTGGCGCCGCCAGCTACCGGCCCTCGCCGCAGCCGGCTACCGGGCGGTGGCGATCGACGTACGCGGCTACGGCCGCTCCTCCAAGCCTGCGGCGACCGATGCCTACCGGATGCTCGACCTCGTGGAGGACAACGTGGCCGTCGTGCGGGCCCTCGGCGAGGAGAACGCGGTGGTCGTCGGCCACGACTGGGGCTCCAGCATCGCCGCCGCCTCCGCCCTGCTCCACCCCGAGGTGTTCCGCGCGGTCGGCCTGCTGAGCGTCCCCTACGCGCCGCCCGGCGGGCCCCGCCCCACCGAGGTGTTCGACCGGATCGGCGGCCCCGGGCAGGAGTTCTACGTCTCCTACTTCCAGGAGCCCGGCCGCGCCGAGGCGGAGATCGAGCTCGATGTCCGGGGCTGGCTCGCCGGCTTCTACGCGGCCCTGTCCGCCGACACCATGCCCGCCCGGGGCGAGCCCGACCCGCACTTCGTCGCCCGCGGCGGCCGGCTGCGCGACCGCTTCCCCGCCGGCGCCCTGCCGGCCTGGCTGACCGAGGACGACCTCGACGTCTACGCCGGGGAGTTCGAGCGCACCGGCCTGACCGGCGCCCTCAACCGCTACCGCACCATGGACCGAGACTGGGAGGACCTCGCCCCCCACCGCGGAGCCCCGGTCACCCAGCCGTCCCTGTTCATCGGCGGCGCCCTGGACGCCTCCACCACCTGGATGTCCGACGCGATCGCCGCCTTCCCCACCACCCTCCCCGGCCTGACCGCCTCCCACCTCCTGGACGGCTGCGGCCACTGGGTCCAGCAGGAACGCCCCGAGGTGGTCAACCGTCTGCTGACCGGCTGGCTCGCCACCCTGACGGGCTGAACCGCCGACCGCGCCGGGGCCCGCCCGGCGCGGCCGTGACGCGCTCCTGCGTGATGCCCAGGGCGGCTCGTCGGGCCCCGGGCAAGCCACCGACGAGCCGCCCGGAGGTTGCCCTCGCACCGGTCCCGGGGGGAGCGGCGGGACCGTCCTGACAGCAGAGGGCCTGCTCCGACATCCGTACCTGAGCAGGCCCTCCGTCGTGATCAGCGGCCGGCCGGGCCCACCCTGACCGACGCTATGCGCCCGGATCCGTCGAAGTCGACGTCCACGGTGCCGCCGTCGGGAAGGTCGGCGCTGACGCCCGTCTCGGTCTGCCGCTGGACCAGACGGAAGTGATCGAAGTACCCGCTCACCGCCAGTCGCGGTGAGCGCCCGATCAGCGTCGCACCGCTGGTCAGGATCCGAGACAGGGCGAGGGGATCGACCGCTGCGTGCCGAGCCCGGGGATCGTCCGGCAGCAGATAGAGCCTGGTACCGGGACCCGCTTCCACGCCGAGGTAGCCGGCCGCGCCGGTCACGCCCATGGCGGCGAAGGCGAGCGTCTCCGCGGCACGGCGCGGATCACCGAAGCCGGACAGGTCGAGAACCTCTTCGGTGAACTCCGGAAGGCCGTGGGCCCGTCCGAAGTCCCTCACACGCTCAGTGGCGGCGACCACCGGCGCACCACGCAGTCCCGGGTTCGCCCAACCCCACATCCACGTCCGTTCGGACAGATCGTAGGTGGCCAGGACCGCCACACGGATCTCCCGACCGCCCTGCCGGTAGACACCCGTGTCGAGGTCGACGTCCCAGGGACCGTCGGGGATATCGGCGTTCAGGGCCTCAAGCTGGGCACTGCCCCAGGCCGAGTGTCGCTCCGTCTCCTGGAGAAACGCGTCACAGAATTTGCTCATCACGAAAGGAGACCCTAAACGATCACCGGGAGGGCTCCGCAGGGGGCTCCGACGGTCGCTGAGCTGCTGGAACGGTGCCGGAGTATGGAATGTCCCGCCCGGCAGTCGGACCGCTGATACAGGCGACCCCTCGGCCACGACCCCCTTACACCCTCGTCCGGGGTGGCTGGGATACTCGCCCCGACTGTTGATCATCCGGGGAGAGACATCGTCTTGACCTGGCTTGTTCGAATACTGTCCGCGCTCTCGTACGCCGCGATGGCCACGGTGGTCCTCTGGACCGCCGGGCTGCCCGGGGGAGTCACCCTGCCGATGGGCGGGTTGACGACGGCCGCCTGGATCGCCTTCGGACTGCTCTGGCTCAGGGTCGCCGCACTCTGGCTCTGGTGGTCGGACGACAACCACGGGTGGCTGTCACGGGCGGCGACCCGCCGCCGGTCCGTCTCCCTGGTCAAGGACGCGCCGCGCAGGCGGTTCAGCTCCCGGTTCTCGTCACGCGAGCCGTTCGACTTCGACAGCAAGGGGTGGGTGTACTCCCGGCAGGTGGCGGTCTGGCTGCTGCTTCCCGTGGCCTGCGCCGCGCTGGCCGGGTTCGCCCAGGCGTACGAGTCCGAGACCGTCCGCTCGGTGGTCCGCGCCGGAGCCTCGGTCTCCACCGCGACGGTGATCCAGGCGGACGACATCAGCGAGAACTTCCGCGACGGCGACGTGGTCGGCTACTTCTCGAAGCTGACGCTGGCCCTGCCCGGCGGCGGCACCGTCCGGGCCGAGGGCGCGTACACCCCCGAGGAACCGGAGCCCGACACCAAGGTCGAGGTGCTCTGGGCGCCCTCCGCACCGGAGTTGGGCGGGCGCGTGCACTACGCCACCGACATGTCGCGCTACCTCGACCACGACTGGGGTCTGACAAGCGCCGACGCTCCAGCACTGGCCCTGGCCATCGTGCTCGTCCTGTCGTTCGTGGTCACCATCGGCTTCGCCACGGAGGAGGACGGGCTCCAGGACCTTGCCTGGCGGCCGGTGGCCCAGACAGTACACGCGGTGGTGGTGGGCGGGGTCCTGTTGGCCTCACTCCCCTCGCTGGCCGGCACTGCGGACCCGGCCCACGCGATGGACCTGCTCCTCGTGTCCGGCATCGCCGTGCTCCTCCTCTACACCGGGATGCACCTCCGGCCCATGCTCGACTGACCCGCAGCAACGGCGGGCGCCACCCCGGTCGGCGCCCGTCGCCGTCCTGAGGTTCTGGCGGAGATTGCGTACGGTCAGCAGGTCACGGCAGTCGAGACGGGGACGGTCGCCGTGACGGGGGAGAGCGGCGCGCTGCCGACGTCGGTGGACGAGGTCGTCGCCGACCTGCTGGAGGGGCGCGGCGCCGAGCGAACCACCCGTACAGCCAGGACGGCCGGGGGCGTCAGCGCCTGGACGTTGTCCGGTTCGGAGAGCCGTTCGGAGGTCAGCGGTGTTCAGCGGTGGTCGGGCGGCCGGTCCGGCGGGTGCGGAGTCCCGTTCGTCTTCGGGCCGGTCTCGCGTTCCGCGCGGAGTACCCCGGCGACTTCGTGGGCCCGACCGGGGTGGTAGACCGTCACCGCCTCGGGCGCGGAGTACATCGCGCCGGCCCGGGGCGTGTACCGGCGGCTGCGGACGCCGTGCCGGGTGGCCAGCTCGTCGACCGCGCCGACAGGCACGTGCCACAGGGCGGCCAGGTCCGATCCCGTCCACCATTCGTCGGGGTACAGGAATTCCCGGTCGACCTCCGTCCGATGCTCCACCGCCACCGAGGTCGGACCGAGTCGGGCAGTCAGCCAGTCGATCAGTGCCTCCGTGCGGACCTCGCACACCGGGGCCCGGAACGCCGGTTCGCACTTCACTGCCGCCCCTTCGCGGGTGTGCAGGACCACGGCAATCGACTTTCGTCGCCCCAGCCTGAGCCGCTCGATGACGACGACGCGCTGGAGGCCGGCTGCGGAAACGGTCGAGGAGCGAAGGAGACGCGCGATCACGACGCGGGCCGCGTCCCCCTGGGGGCGGAACTCGATCCACCGCACCATCGTGGCCGCCGACACGAACACCATGGCCGTGGCGAGCGCGATCACGGCCACGACCGCGAGCCCCAGGCCGGCCCAGAGGACGGCCCAGAGGAGTCCGGAACCGGTGAGCGCTGCGACCAGTAGGACCGGCAGCAGGATGGGGGCCGCGATCCACAACGGGACCATGACGCCGCCGCCGAGCGCGAGGCCCAGCTCCTGGATCCTCCTCGGCACGAACACCAGCCGCTCACCCGATACCGTCGTCGACACCACTCCCGCCAACGGGTCCGGGCTTCGCAGGGTCATGAGTCAAATGTAGCTACTGGCGGGCCAGTTGGTAAGAAATGCGTGGCGACGCCCTGATGTCTGCCGCGTCGCGGCGACGCAGCGCGTGCGCCACGGGCAGGTGGTGCTCGGAGCCGGGGCGGGTGCGGTTGGCGCGCGAGTGGCCGACACGACCCCCTCCGGGGGCCCGGACGTGCGGGGGCCGTCGACGGCGCGGTCGTCCAGGTCCGGCGAGTCCGCGCGGGGCAGGCCCGGAGTGGGGGGGGGGGGCCCCCCCCCGCCCCCCCCCCCCCCCCCCCCCCCCCCGCACCCGGGCCCCCCCCCCCCCCCCCCCCACCCCCCCCTCCGCGGCACCTCCCGGCGGCTACCGGTACCAGCCGGTCCAACGGCCGTAGGAGTCACGGGTGTTGTACCAGGAGTTCGTGTTCGTGTCGAGCATCTGCAGCGTCAGGGAGGAATCGCTGATCTCGTGGATGGAAACCCAATCCCGTCCGACGCGACCACCGAGTGACTGCCACTGCGTACCGTAGTAGACCCAGACGGCGTAGTCCGCCCCGACGGCGAAGACGTGCGTGAGGCCGTTGATCGACGCCCTGGGCATGAACGCGTTGAACCTGTCCCCGCAGGGGAAGACACCTCCCCCCTCGGGGATGAGCGGCAAGATGGTGACGCCCCTCGCGTTGCACTTCAGGTGGCGGTACGCCGGCAGTTGTACGTTTCCGGCATGGGCCGTGCCCGCCGTGGCGACGGCGGTCCCCAGCGCCGTGGCAGCGATCACGGCCGCCGACGCGAACGTCCTACCGGGCTTCTTCACCTTCATCACTGACCTCCTGATCGAGTGAGACGGCAGGAGCATCACAGCCGACCTGGCGCCGCGTCATCCAGAACCGGCGGGTAGCGACCCGAAGGCCTGCCGCCGGTGCCCGAAAGGCGCACCCGGACAGGCCTGTTCGACCTGATTCCTTCAATTCCCTTTGAAGTCGGGCATGTTGTGCCGACTTTGCGAGGCGTGGTCACCGCTGCAACACGACTCTCACCCGAATGCCTTTGAGTCGCAGGTCTTGCGCTTGACGATCTCGTTCGGAAAGCATCCGGGTGCGTGCTGTTCTTGTTCCGGACGACCTGGGGAGCCGGTGGCTCTGCTTCCGTCGCCCGGCTGCACCGGTTCAAACGGCTCCGTACCCGCTACGAGCGACGCGCCGACCTCAACCCGGGCCTGCCCGAACTCGCCTGCAGCATGATCCGCCTACGGCGGCTCCGCACAGCAATCTGAAACGACCAGTAGTGTCCGAATCAGCGGCACCAGCAGGGTGGGCGTCGCCGCCGGACCTGGGTCGGCCTACGCCGGCACCGTTCAACAACCAAGGACTGCTCATGCTCCTCGACCCTGACGCGACGCTCGAAGCCGTCGCATCAAGCCTGCAGGACCTGCCGTTCCCGTGGAGCGGGGATCCCGTCGAAATCGTGGGCTGGGGCTTCTCGAACGTCGTGCTCCGGGCCGGCGCCGACGTCCTCATCAGGGTGCCGCGCACTCCCGGAGCCGGGGGCAGAAGCCGGCACACTGCCGAGGTCCTGCGGCGACTGCCGCTCCTGCCGCTGGCCGTCCCCGAGGTGCTCGGAGTGCTTCCGGCCGGGCCGCGGCTGCCGTTCGGCGCCGTGCTTCTCAGGAAGCTGCCAGGCGCTGTCGTGGACGATGACGTCGCTCGCGCGGATCGTGAAGCGTTCACCGGCGACCTGGCCGCTTTCCTCTCGGCGCTGCACAACTGCGGCGACGAACCGCTCCTGGGCATCCTCCGAGCGGACGGGGCCGGACGGGCGGTCGACGTCCTTGACGCCGAGACGGCCGCAGCCACCGCGGACCTGCTGGCCGGTCGCGAGCGGCAGGTGTTCGAACGATGGGCCACCGCCTATCGGCGGTGGTTCGCCGGTGCCGAGGTCGTGCCGATCCACGGTGATGTCTGGCCCGGCAACCTCCTGCACACCTCCGGGAGGCTCTCCGGCGCCCTGGACTGGGACGAGGCGAGGGTCGGCCCGCGGGCGGTCGATCTGTGCGGTGTCTGGTACCTGGGCCGCGACTTCGCCGAGGAGGCGGTGCGTGCCTACGCGGCCCGGAACGCCTGTGACTACGAGGTCCTGCACGAAGAGACCAGGCTCGCCGGAGTCCGACGTGAACTGCGGGGCGTCACCTGGTCCTTGCGCCACGACGACCCCGAGGAACTCAAGGAGTCCCTGGACAAGGTGCGGCGTTCCCTGCGCGAGTTCCTGCTCCCGCCCGGCTGACACGGCCGCCGCCCGCGCTCGTAGCGCCTGCGGCGCTCGAACTTGCGCAGCCGGCGAACACGCGGTCCACGACCCAGCGCACTTCGATCAGCAGACGTCCATGACGTACCACTGCCTGGGCGTAGTGCCGTACAGGTACGGGTGTCGTCCCCGTCCGGCAGGGCGTGCGTACCTTTTGAGCGGTGTGCCGTCGGGGAAGGTGAGGCACGTTTCTTCGCGAAGCAGGACCTCGCTTTCCGTCATACGGCCACGATGGAGGCGGTTCCCCTGCCGGTTGCCGCCGAGCACGACGACCTCCTCCCCGTGCACCGCAATGCCCCGTGGAGCGACCACCGGCGTTGTCCGTACCCTGATTGATTCGCCCGTCCGCCCGAGGCTCCAGCAGTGGGAAGGCGGGGTGGTAACTGGCCCAGGCAACAACGTCGTCGACGTTGAAGGCGTAGACCGTGTCGATGTACGCGACGCCTTCCGGGGCCGAGTAGCCCCACCGCCGGTTCCCGCCGCTGTCCCAGCGCACCAGGCCGTTGTAGATCGTCGGGTCGCTGTAGACGCCCTCGTCACCCTAGGCGCTCCCAAGGCGGTGCCGCCGGTCTGCCGTCGCGAACTCGACGGCGCCCCCAGCCCGAAGCTGTGGCGTCGTCGTCCGTCCCGGCGTAGACCTGGAGGCAGAGCCGGTCGGGCGCCCGTCGTCGAGGTCGAACGCCACCCGGCCACAGTCCACTTGTCCGAAGGCGGTCCGAACTGCCGCTCCGATTTCCGAGTGGGGCCACGCGAATTCACCTGACAGGTGCGAGCCGGATCCGTGATCATTGGCCTATGACCACGGGACCGGACCTTCTCAGTCTTCGCATCGTGTGCCCACCGACCGACGAGGGCGGCGTGCAGGTCCGCCCGATCGTCAATGGCCGGGATCTTCTGGTCGAAGTGGTCCACGGTGGCTTGGGAGGCCCCCCGTACCTGGGAGTAAGCCCCAGGTATCTGTTGGACCGTGGCGGGCCGTTGCATGCCACGGCGACTCCCCGCGAGGTCCGTCTCGCATGGTCCGGGTGCGGCGCGGAGGAGTGCTGTGGCGCCCTGTACATGACGGTCAGGCGTGAGGGGGAGCTCGTTGTCTGGACGGGCTGGCGCGACCCGGCCAATCAGGGCGTCTACCTGCCGGAGCTTCGGTTCGCCGCCGGTCAGTACGGGGCCGAGGTCCTGCGAGCCGGCGAGGACCGCGGTTGGGAGTGGCCGGCAGGAGCGGTCGCGCGGCTGCTTGAGGCGGCACTGAGGGGACGCGAGGACTGGCTGGCCAGGTGGGAGTGCGAGCTGGAGAGCGTCCTCGCCTCCCGCAAGCAACCCGACCGGATCCACCTCCTCCTGAGGCATCCCCCTGAGCAAGCCGATACGGATCTGCCCTGGATCCAATTCGGAATGACCTTCCCGATCTCCGCGGACGACCCGTCGGAGCAGGCCGTGCACCTTGAGGCGCGGCTGATCTCAGGCGATCCCCGTGCCACCGCCGAGGTCTGGGGAGGTTCGTATGATGCCGAGCAGCTGGGCTACCCGTGGCCGCCGGTCGACCCGCTGGTCATGTGAACGCAGGGATGGGCAGGGTCGCGCCCTCTCCCTCTCGTCCATCGACAGCAACCGTGATCCGCTCCGCTCCTGGGCGCCGAGGGCTCCGAGGACGTGACGACCATCGACCGCCGGCTCGTTGGCGAGGTGGGGTCGTCGGCGGTCCACGGCGTCGCCGAACCCGCCACCCGGGCCGGCCCCCGGCCCCCGGTGCGGGGCCGGGTGGAGGTGATGCCGAGGGCGCTGTCGGCTACCGGAACCAGCCGCTCCAGCGGCCGTTCACCTCACGGTTGTTGAACCAGTGGCGGGCGTCCGTGCCGATCACTTCCAACTGCACGAAGCCGCCGTTGTGGGCGTTGATCCGGACGTCGCTCGCGGCGCGGCCGCCGAGCGACACCAGCGGGCTCCGGGTCTCGTTCGGGTTCGTCCAGTACGTCCACACCGCGTAGTCCGCGCCGATGTAGAAGGTCTGCACCGTCCCGTCGTCGAAGGTGTAGATGGGCATCTCCCGCCCGAACCCGCCTCCGCAGAGGAACTGGCCGTTCCGGCCGATGAGGTTCTCGACCGTCATCGTCGACTTGTCGCAGTACCACAGCCTGATCACCTCCACCGAGGCCGCACCGGCGGTACCCGCCGTTGCGACGACGGTCCCCGCCAGCGTGGCGGCGACGGCGACGGCCGACGCGGCGACCCTGCCGACCTTCTTCATCCTCATCACTGACCTCCGGATCACCGGCACCTGTTTCTCTTCCGGGCGGGTGACAGACGGCGCGCGGGGCCCGGCTGCCGGACCCTCGCCGGGAGCCTCACAGTGAACTGACGAC
Source organism: Kitasatospora sp. NPDC002965 (assembly GCF_040611255.1). Lineage (NCBI taxonomy): Bacteria > Bacillati > Actinomycetota > Actinomycetes > Kitasatosporales > Streptomycetaceae > Kitasatospora > Kitasatospora sp. NPDC002965. The sequence goes on from NZ_JBEXNT010000104.1 coordinate 25,995, forward strand.
CCGTCATCACCTACCTGCGGGTAACGGGCGGGCGTCCCGGTCCCGCTGCCCGGACGGCCGTCCAGAACTGCCCGAGCCTACCGCTGGCCCGCAGCCCGCTCCCTGCACTGCTGGCTTCTTCTCGGCGTCGACTCGGTGCGCGACGGCCCGTGCCGCCGGACTGGTGCCGTTCACCGTCAGCTACCGGGCCACGTTGACCGAGAACCCGCCGGCCGACCTGGAGGAACGGCTCGGCCGGGCCGTGGAGCCGCTCGGCGTGCCGACCTCCGACCTCCACGTCGAGCGGGGATATGAGCCGCCCGTTCCCGCGCGCTGGTCGGTCACCCTCACCATCGGCGCGGCCATCGCCCTGGTGTCGGCGATGACGGCCGTCGGCGGCGCCGCCCAGGAGCTCCGCCCGCGCATGCTGCTGCTGCGGGTCGTCGGCTTCCGGAGCGGGGTCCAGCGGCGGATCCTCGCCATCCAGGCCGCGGTCATCACCGGCCTGGCCATGCTCATCGGCGTCCTCGGCGGCTGGCTGGTCGCCGGAAGCCAACTCTGGCCGGAGGACATCCCGGTGGCCATGCCCTGGTCGACCATCGCCGTCACCGCACTCGGCGTGGCCACGGCGTCGTCAGCCCTCGCGGCCGCGCTGCGCCCCCGGACCGACTCACGGCTCCGCGAGCGCTGAGGGCCGCGAGGCTGCTCCCCTCCGGAGCTACGGACACGCTCCGGGTGATGCTGGACGAACGGCGGAGTCCGGAGCAGACAGGCCGGGCTCTGCGGGCGCAGTTCCCCGGAGCGGCCGGAGATGCGCGTGGCCCACGAAACCGTCTACCGGACGCGCTGCAGGCTGACTCCCCGTCCCGCGCGGGGAGGACCTGCTCGAACGTCGTCCGGGAGATGCCGATACCGGCGCCCGACCCGGCCCCGCCCGCGCGGGGAGGACAGCGGGCGGCTGCGCTTGGCACGGTGCTCGGAGCGGTGCGCCGTGGGTGGCCGCCCAGCCGTCCGGCGCCGTGCGGTCGCCTGCGGAGGAACACCTTCGAGCTGGCCTCATCCGGACACGGAGGAGCCTTGACCCCCTTGCCGCGACGTGGACATGATGGACCGTCACATGACGATTCCGCCGACGGGGGAGTCCGCCCCGTACCCGGCGCCGGCCCGTATGGGTAGGGCTGTCGGCCCCGGTCGGCGGCGGGGCCGGGGCCCGTCGACGGGTGTGTCGTCCCCTCCTCCCGTCGTGGTCCGCGGGACCGGGGTTCCCGGGGCCGCGCCTCGCCCGGCGGACCTCCCGTGCCCGGGCCCGGAAAGGCACCCCATGCCCCCGCGTCACCGGCTCGTTCGCCTGCTCGCGACACCGGCGCTGGCCGCCGTCCTTCTGCCGCTCTCTATCGCCCCCGCAACCGCCGTCCCCGCCGCGGGTGGTGGTTCGCCGGCCCTGGTCACCACCCTCCTGCCGCGCGAGGTCTCGGCCGGCTGGCTGGCCCGGCAACTCGTGGACGGCGACCACTTCGAGAGGGTCGTCGCCGGTACCGTCCGCCCTGACCAGGACCTCACCGCCGACGCCGTGCTGGCCTTCGCGGCCGCGGCCACCGCTGACGACGCCGGAGCCCGCGCCACCGCCTGGCTGGCCCGCCCCGACATCCTCGCCGACTACCTCGGCGACGGCACCACCGAGGCCTACGCGGGCCCCACCGCGAAGCTGCTGCTGCTCGCCCAGGTCCGCGGGCTGGACCCGACGAACTTCGGCGGCGTCGACCTCGTCGCCCGGCTCCTCTCGCTGCTGGCCCCGAACGGCCGCTTCGCCGACCGCTCCCAGTCGGGCGACCGTAGCGACGTCGCCAGCCAGTCGTTCGCCCTGATCGCCCTCTCGCGCACTGCGGCGGGTATCCCGCAGAGCGCCCGCGGCTTCCTGAGCGCCGGCCAGTGCCTGACCGGCGGATACCCCGCTGCCTTCGGCCCGACCACCTGCACCGGCGACCCCGACGCCACCGCGCTCGGCATCCAGGGCTTCAACGCCGGAAACGGCGCGGGCTCCTCCGGGTACGCCATGGGCTGGCTGGTCAACCAGCAGCGCCCGGACGGCGGTTTCGTGTCCCCCGGCGCCACCGAGCCCAACGCCGTGACCACGGGCCGGGCATCCCACACCCTCTTCACCGTCGGCTCCAGCGGCGGATACCGGGCCTTCAAGTGGCTGGAGCCGCGCCAGCTGCGCTGCGCCGCTGCTCCGGAGCAGCGCGGCGCCGTCCCGTACAACTCGACCGGCTTCGACCAGGCCACCGCCGTGCGGGCCACCGTCCAGGCCACCCTGGCGTTCTCCCCCGGACTGAAGGGCTTCGCCAGGCTGAGCGCGGCCGGTGCGAAGCCGGAGTCGCCCGTCCTGTCGTGCTAGTGCTGTGACCGCACAGGTTCACCGGGTTGGCGCCAGCAGGCCCTGGGCCGGTCGGATGTCGTGAGACGTTCAGCTCGGAAGGGGCCCGGTGGCGGAGCCGGTCAGGGTTCGCAGACTCACGGACCAGGAAGGCCGGCAGCTACAGCGGATCGTGCGGCGGTCGTCGGGGAGGCCGCAGGACCGGGGCCGTGTGGCCGTCAGGGCCCCGGTTCCGGACGAGCGCCAGCGCAGGCCGGGAGCCGCCCTCTCACTCGATGGAGTGAGTACGAACCGCAGGCCGCGCGGAAGCCCGCCACCCCGCAGACGATGGATACCGGGCGCAGCCGCACGGCTGCGCCCGTACTCTCCACCCTGTTGGAAGGAAAGCGGAAGTGACTCGTACGAGAGCTCCCCGCATCAGGACCGGGCGCCTGGCCTTGGTGGCCGGAGCGGCCTTCATGGCCGCCCTGGTCCCCGCGACGACGGCCCAGGCGGCCCTGCCGTCGAATTCCGACCTGGAGGTGGTTCGGCTCGACCCGGACCAGGTTGCGCCGGGCGGTACGACGACAGTGCACGGCTTCGTCGCCAACGGAGGTCCCCAGAAGACCGCGAACAGCTTCACCGTCAGCGTCCGCCTGCCGCGCCAGGTGACACCCGAGGAGCCCTACTTCCCCGAGGACTGCCAGGCGACGCAGGGCCTGCTCGGCGTCTGGACCGTCCGGTGCGTCTTCCCGGCTGGCCTCAACGTGGACGACAGTGCCACCGCACTCATCCCGGTCAGGGTCTCCGAGAATGCTCCTTTCGGGAATCTGACCGGCGGACGGGTCAGCGTCAGCAGCATCGACGACATCCTCCACCTCGGCAACAACTCCACGCCGTTCGTCATGAAGATCGTCGAAACAGGTCGGCAGGGCTGAACGCCCGGGCCCGGCGGCGAACCCCGCGAGCGTCCCCTGCTCACCGGCCCCGCCGAGGAGCAGGGGACGCCCGCGATGGCTTCCGCCGACGGGTTGAAATACCGGCGGACGTTCTCCGGCTTCCGGTGCCGGGACTTGGCCATCAGCATCGGCTCGGACGCGCCCTGCTCGCCGAGGTGGGTCAAGGAGGAGTGCCGGTACTCGTACAGGTCCCAGCCGCTGCCCGGCCCCGCCGGCGCGGTGTGCTGGTCAAGTAGCGCGCGCGCCCGGCCGTAGGAGAGCCGGGCCAGGCCGGTATCCGGGGAGACGTCCCGGGCGGAGGCGACCTTGCCCGGTCCGGGGCGGCGGTGGGTGACGAACACCGGCCCGCGGGTGCGGCACTTGAGCAGGCGGGGCAGCAGCCGGGCGGTGCCGGCGCCCCAGAACACCGTCTCCAACACGTAGTCGGAGCGGGCGGCGCAGCGGCGTCGGACCTTGGGCTGGACGCCGCTCGGCTTCATCGGGCAGCGGCGGCCCGCTAGAAGTCTGATGACGATTGTTCGGTTCTGGCCCCACCGCGTGGGCGCGGCTTCTGGTGCTGCGACCGCATACGTGCGCCGGGTTGTTTGATCACGCGGCGAGGACGGGTTTGCCGCCCCGGCGGACGCCCTTCTTGCTGCGGACGCGGACGCGGGTGCGTTCGCGTTCGCGGCGTTGGGCGGCCGGGACGTCGGGGTGGCGGGCGTTGGTGTTGCGCCAGCACAGGTAGGCGCGGAGTGCACGGGTCTGGACCGTGTGGTTCGGGTGATCGGAGTTCGCGAGCGTGAACTGCCGCAATGGTCCGAAGTGTGCCTCGATCGGGTTGGCCCAGGAGGCGTTGGTCGGGGTGAAGCACAGGTGGACGTTGTTGTTCCTCGCCCAGCGCAGGATCTTCCTGCCGTTGTGGGCGGAGAGGTTGTCCAGGATCACGTAGACCGGGCCCCGTCCGGGCGGGCGGACCGGATCGACCCGAGTGCGGCCAGGGTGTTCACGGTTCCCTTGCGGCGCCGGTCGACACCCCAGAGCCTGTCGTCGCCGATGGAGTAGCGGCCGTGGAAGTAGGTGACGCACTGGGTGCGGTGGTAGGTCGCCGGGAGTCGGTCGGGCCGGCCCTGGCGGAAGGATTGACAGGGGACGACGTCGATCGCCGGCTCCTTCGTCACCAACCACCGCGTGCCGGCGACATCCCCTCCATCTCCCACGTGGTGGCAGGGCGGCGACGCCGGCCGCATCGAGTACCCGAGCCAACCGGTACCGGGCGCGGAACCGGCCTGCCTATCCCTCGTCGACCTCCTGGTCGACGGCTTCGTTGGCGCGGTCGATCTCGGCCATGTGCTCCTCCGCCCAGGTCCGCAGCCCTGCAAGCGCGGTTTCCAGGGACAGCCCGAGTCCGGTGAGTCGGTAGAAGACCCGCGGCGGTACGGTCGGCTCGACCCGACGCGACACCAGCCCGTCGCGGGTCAGGCTTCGCAGCGTCACGGACAGCATCTTCTGCGAGACGCCGGGCATCCGGCGTCTCAGCTCTGCGAAGCGCACCTCGTCCGGTGCGGCACCGGCGAGCGTCTTGACGGCCATGGACGTCCACTTCGTGCCGATGCGGTCCAGCAACTGCCGCGTCGGGCAGTGGGGATCGAACAGATCGCCGCGTACCCCACGACCGGCGGCCCCGGCTCCTGGGGTGGTCACCTGTGGCTCACCACCTTCCCTGAAAGTGCCGTCTAGGAAGCATCCGGACAGTTACCTATCGTTCTGTGGTCACCAATGGTAACCAGTCGGAGGAGCCGTCATGCCCGTCACCACCGCACACCACCTGCGCCGCATCGCGACGAACGGCGTTCAAATCAACGTCGCAATCGCCGGGGACGGACCCGCGGTCCTCCTGCTGCACGGCTTCCCGCACACCTGGCAGCTCTGGAGCGGCATCATGGGCCGACTGGCCGGGCGGCACCGGGTCATCGCCCCGGACCTGCGAGGCTTCGGCGCCAGTGCACGTGCCGTCGAGGGTTACGACGCAGGCACCCTGGCCGCCGACGCCGAAGGGCTGCTCGACGCACTCGGCGAGCCCTCGGCAGCGGTGGTCGGCATCGACGCGGGCACCGCCCCCGCCGTCCTGCTCGCGCTGCGCCGGCCCGGCCTCGTCCGGCGCCTGGTCGTGATGGAGGCACTGCTCGGCCACCTGCCCGGAGCCGAACACGTCGTCGCGGGCGGCACCCCGTGGTGGTTCGGCTTCCACGCCGTCCCCGGCCTCGCCGAGACCGTCCTGGCCGGCAACGAGGCCCCGTACATCGACTGGTTCCTCGACTCGGGGACGCTCGGACGAGGAGTACCCGGCGACATCCGTGCGGCCTTCGTTCACGCGTACACCGGGAGCGAGGCCCTTCGCTGCGCGTTCTCCTACTACCGGGCCCTGCCCACCAGCGCGCAGCAGATCCAGGACGCCGCCGCGACGGCTCGGCTGACCATGCCCACCATGGCCGTCGGCTCTCACCCCGTCGGCACCGGGCTCGAACGCCAACTCCGCCCCATCGCCGATGACCTGGTCGGACACCACCTCCAGGACTGCGGCCACATCATCCCCCTCGACCGCCCCGACGCGTTGTTCGCGCTCCTTGATCCCTTCCTGTCCGCCGATCTGCCGAAGTGACCGGATCGGCGATGGCAGTGCCGCCGGAGTCGCTGCTCTCGGGGGTCAGTCCCGCAGGGTGGCGATGGCCTTCTCGATGCGCCGCCGGCGCGTCTCGGGCTTCTTCGCGCTCTCGACGGCGCGCACATGCTCGTGCTTGCGGCTCCGGGAAAGGTTGTCGTACGTGGCGCGGGCGACCGGGTCGCCGTCCAGGGCTCGGACGAAGTCCGGGGGCTCGACGACGACGCGCGGCTCGGTGTCGAGTTCCAGCTCGACCTCGACCTCCTCGCCGATCGCGACATCCGCGGCTTGCCGGTTGGCGTTGCTGAGGCCGAGCAGGTGGCGGCCGCGCATGATGGCGACCCGGCTCTTCCAGGAATGCCCGTTGACCGTGATCGTCACTGGAGGCCGCGCGCCGCCGCCGAGCGCTGCCACCACCTCGGGCGGAACCTCCAGGCCCCGCATGGGCTCGGGTGGTTCGACGTGGGCCCGAAACTTCATGATCCTCCTCCTGTCGTTCTGCAGGCTCACCGTGGATCCGGCCCGCCCGGCTCCGATCCAGCCGCTCCCACGTCCCGTACCGGGACCGTCGCCGTGTCCTGGGGGGGCGGCTGTAAGGCCAGGAGACCGTGGTTACTCGGCGTAGGGCTGGTCGGCCCCCGGGCCCGGGGCGCTGTAGCCGAGGCTCCAGATGTAGCCCTCCGGGTCGGCGAAGGTGCCGCCGTACCCGCCCCACGGCAGAGCGCCGGCGGGCTTGAGGATCGTGGCACCGGCCTTCTGGGCCTCCGCCATGATCTCGTCGACCCGTGCCTCACTGCGGACGACGTAGGTCAGAACCAGCCTGCTGAAGCCGCTGCCTTCCGGGTCCGTGCCCACCTGCCCGGCCAGGCCCTCGCGACCGTAGAAGCCGACCGGCGAGGCGCCGTCCGAGTCGAAGAACACCGAGATGCCGTAGTCGTCCTTGATCTTCCAGCCGAGCCCCTCGGTGTAGAACTGCTTGGCCCGGTCCATGTCGCGGACACCGAGGAGGATCGAGCTGACGTGCGCCTTCATGTCGTGCTCCTTGCACTGTGGATGTGTACGTGCCGGACGTCCGGGCCGGTGCCCGGTTGTCACACCGGCGGGTGTTCGCCGGTCGATCGGTGGGACAGGGCCGGGGTTCAGGACGGCGTGGGGGCGAGCGACGCGGTGGCCTCCCAGGCGAACCCGTCCGGGTCGGTGAAGGCGTCGGCGGTGCTGCCGAGGACGATGCGGTGCGAGCCGGTGCCGTCGACGGGGACGCCGAGGTCCTTGGCAAGGGCGCGGCGCTTGTACAGCGCCAGCGTGACGGGGCTGGACTGACCGGGGGCGAACTCGGCGTACTTGCCGCCGAAGCTCTTGGCCACGGTCAGGCCCCGGCCGGTGTAGAGCTGCTTGGTGGCCTTCACGTCCTCGACGCCGATCAGCAGGACGACCGCGTCGACCTCGCGGGTGGCGGGGCCGGTGTCCTTCTTCGCCGAGGTCGCGATCTTCCAGATCGTCCCGTCCGGGGCCCGGACGACGCCGCTGTAGCCCCACAGCGACTTCGCGGCGGGCTTCAGGACCGTGGCGCCGGCGTCCACGGCGGCGCCGAAGAAGCTGTCGACGGTGGCCGGCCCGGACACGGTGAGCGCCAGGGTGAAGCCGCGGAATCCGGTGGAGTGCGCCTCGGACGCCCGCAGGTGGATGTACGTGTCCACGCCGAAGGCGCTGTAGAAGCGGCGGGCGGCCTCGGGGTCGGCCACCTCAAGGGTGACGGACGCGAGGGACGTGTGGGCTGCGGTGGAAGCGGTGGTTGCCATGACCATCACGCTAGGGGCTGTGGGGCGGTCGGGGCTTCTCGATTCCTGACCGGTCTTGAGACCTGCTTCGCCACGCACGCCGGCATCCCCTCCACGTTGATCGCCGACCCCGCATCGGGGGCCGTACCTGCGGCATCGGCACGGTCGGCCGTCGCATCCGTCGCATCCGCCGCTTCTGCCGTTTCTGCCGCCTGGCGGCGGAAGGCCCCGGGCGGCATGCCGACCAGCTCGGTGAAGCGGGTGGTGAACGTCCCCAGCGACGCGCAGCCGACCTCGAAGCAGACCTCGGTGACGCTGAGGTCACCCCGCCGCAGCAGCGCCGCCGCCCGCTCGATGCGACGCGTCATCAGGTACGCGTACGGCGCCTCGCCGTAGGCGGCCCGGAACTGCCGGCTCAGGTGCCCGGCGGACATGTTCACGTCGCGGGCGAGCGCCTCCACGTTCAGCGGCTGCGCGTATTCCCTGTCGATCCGGTCGCGGACGCGGCGCAGCCGCGCGAGATCGGCCAGACGCTGCGCCTGAACGCGAGCACGCCGCCATTCGGCGTTGCACATGGGAGCCTCCCCTTTGTCTTTCATCTCTTCCATCTCCATCGAGGTCGTCGAGGGTGGCGGGGGGGGGCGCGCGCGGCCGGCCCCCCCCCCCAACACAGGTGAGGCGGGCCGCCCCCCCCCCGCGGCGCCGGGCG
>NZ_JBEXNT010000105.1:0-34293 GCF_040611255.1 Kitasatospora sp. NPDC002965
GCGCGACGGCCGCGCGCCCCGCGGTCCCGGCGCGACGGCAGGGCGGGCGGCCTCAGGCGCCGGCGGCCCCCTGCCGCGCCGGTGACCGCTCGCTCTCCTCCCGCTGCGCCGCGGCCCGCTCGTGCTCCGCGCGGACGGCGGCGGCGTTCGGGTCGGTGCGGTCGTCGTAGCCGAGCAGGCTGGGCAGGGCCGCGGCGAGTGCGACCACGCCCACCACGCAGGCGACGCCGCCGGCCCAGACCGAGGCGCGGACACCGACCAGGCCGGCCATGCCGCCGGCCCGGACCTGGCCGAGCTGCGGACCGACCGAGTAACTGAGCAGCTCCACCCCGGCCATCCGGCCGCGCACCTCGTCCGGGATGGACTGGTTCCACATGGTGGAGCGCGCGATGCCGCTGATCTGGTCGGCGCTACCGGCCATGGCGAGGCAGAGCAGCACCAGCCAGACCGAGCCGGAGAACCCGGCCAGCGTGATCGCCGCGCCCCAGCCGAGGGCGGCCAGCACCAGCATCCGGCCGTGCCGGTGGATCCGGGACGTCCAGCCGCTGGTCGCCGAGACGGCCAGGGCGCCGACCGCCGAGGCCGCGTACATCGGGCCGAGCGCCCAGTCCGCGGACAGGTCCGAGGCGAGGAACGGGAAGATCGCCACCGGGAAGGCGAACAGCATGGCGACCAGGTCGATGGCGTAGGTGCCCAGCAGGTCCTTCCGGCTCCAGGCGTACTTCACGCCGGTGACCACCGCCCGGAGGGTCGGCTTCTCGGCACCGGTGGGCGGCGGCACAGCCCGGATCCGGGCGAGCAACAGCAGCGAGGCGCCGAAGGTCAGCACGTCCAGCGCGTACGCGGTCTGCACCCCGGCGAACGCCACGATGACGCCGGCCAGCGCCGGGCCGGCCACGGAACCGACGTTGCGGTACAGGGAGTTGAGCGCGAAGGCGGCGGTCAGCTGGTCGTGCGGGACGATCCGCGGGGTGAGCGAGTCCAGAGCCGGGCGCTGCAGGCCGTCGGCGGCGGCGACCAGTGCCGCCACCAGGTAGATCGGCCAGAGCACGGGCGTCGGCAGCAGCGCGTTGAGCAGCAGCAGGGCGCTCAGCACCCCGAGCCCGGCCTCGGCGAAGAGGACCAGCCGGCGACGGTCCAGGGCGTCGGCGAGGGCACCGCCCCAGAGGCCGAAGACGATCAGCGGGACCAGCTCGAAGGCGCCGATCAGGCCGACCGCGACGTAGGAGTCGGTCAGTTCCTTGATCTGCACAGGGAGGGCGACGTACGTCAGGAAGCTGCCCAGACTGGTCACACAGCCGGAGAACCAGAGCAGGCGGAAGTCCCGGGAGGAGCGCCAGGGGGTGAGGTCGGGGGCGACCGAGCGCAGCAGGGAGCGCGCCCGACCGCTCGGAGGATGGTCGGCATCGTTCACGAACGACCATCTTCGGCGGGTGATCCGCCGCGTCGCAACAGGTTTTCGCCCGGCCGGACGCGCCCCGGACGCGCCCCGGACGTGGCCCGGGCCTCCCCGGGGTCTCCCCGCGGGGCGGCGTCTCCCGGGGGCGGGCCGCTGTGGCGCGGCCGTGGCGTTCACCAGCGGCTGATCGCGGGCCCCTCCGTGAGCCGGCCGGCGAGGGCGGCCAGCCGGTCGAGCGCCGACCGCCGGGCCCGGGCCTGCCCGGCGGCGGCGCTGACCAGGTGCTGGGCCAGGTCGAAGGGCTCCTCCTCGGCGGTGCCGACGGCCAGCCGCCGGTGCGCCAGGGCGGCGAGGTCGGCCAGACCGCTCGCGCCGGCGAGGCCGCTCGTACCGGCCGGACCGCTCGTACCGGCCGCACCGGGGAGGCCGGGGACCGCGCCGTCGGGGCCACCCGGCCCGCCCCGCAGGGCCCGGCCCGGCGCCCCGTCCATCGCCCCGTCCATCGCCAGCACCGTGGCGCCCTTCCGGCGGGCGTCGTGCACCCGCTCCAGCAGCGGCGCGCCGGCCGTCGTCGGGGCGACCACCAGGACCGTCGCCCCGCGACCGGCCTCGGTCAGCCGGCGCAGGCCGTGCGCCAGGTGGGCCGGCGCCCGGTCCGGCACCCGGTGCCGCAGCAGGGTCGGGGCCAGCCGGGGGACGTCCGACCAGGCGGCCTCGTCCTCCAGGTGGGCCGCCAGGTGCCAGGGCTCGTACCCCTCGGTGCCGACCAGTAGCAGCCCGTCGGCGCCGCGCCGGGAGACCGCCTGCCGCAGCGCGCCGGCGAAGCCGCCGACCGCTTCCAGCCAGCCACTTCCGGCCAGCCGCTCCCGGAGTGCCGAAACTCTCACCGCGTCCATGGCCGACAGGATGTCGCGGCGGGCCGCCGGTTTGGCAGGATCGGCCCATGACTTCCCTCGATTCAGCGACAAACCCGGCCCACGAGTTGCCGGACGTCTCGCAGCTGGTGGTCGGTGTCCTCGGCGGCACCGGCGACCAGGGGCGGGGGCTGGCCCACCGGCTGGCCAAGGCCGGTCAGCAGGTGATCATCGGTTCGCGTGACGCGGCCCGCGCGGAGGCCTCGGCGGCCGAGCTCGGCCTAGGAGTACGCGGCGCCGACAACGCCACCACCGCCCGGGAGAGTGACATCGTGATCGTCGCGGTGCCCTGGGACGGCCACGCCGCCACGCTCACCGCGCTCCGCGAGGAGCTCGTCGGCAAGATCGTGGTGGACTGCGTCAACCCGCTCGGCTTCGACAAGCAGGGCGCCTTCGCGCTCGTCCCGGAGGAGGGCAGCGCCGCCCAGCAGGCAGCCGCCCTGCTTCCGGACTCCCGGGTCACCGCCGCGTTCCACCACCTCTCGGCGGTGCTGCTGCAGGACGAGTCCGTCGAGCAGATCGACACCGACGTGATGGTGCTCGGCGAGGAGCGGGCCGCCACCGACATCGTGCAGGCGCTGGCCGGGCGGATCCCCGGTATGCGCGGCATCTTCGCGGGCCGGCTGCGCAACGCGCACCAGGTGGAGTCGCTGGTCGCCAACCTGATCTCGGTCAACCGCCGGTACAAGGCGCACGCGGGTCTGAGGATCACCGACGTCTGATCGCCGGGCGCCCCGGCCCCCCGGTCCTCGGCGCCCCGGCCCCCCGGTCCTCGGCGCCCCGGCGCCCCGGTCCCGGGGTCCGGTCCTCGGCGGGCCGGCCGCCGGGGTCCGGCCCGCCGGAGGGGCCTGCTGGTCGGCTCGTCGTACCGCCTGCCCGTCCTACCGTCCTACCGTCGCACCGGAGCGTCGGCCTCACCCCTGGACCCGGTCCGGAGGTGAGGTCGGCGACAATGGGGGCCGTCCGTCCCCCGGTCCTAGGAGACCCCCGCCATGCCCCGCACGTCCCTGCTCGCCTCGATCGTCGTCGTCCTCGCGCTGGCCGCCTCCGTGGTCTCCCTGGTGCAGGGGTGGTGGCTGGGCCTGATCTGGCTCCCGCTGGCGGGCATCGCCAGCAACGTGCTCTGGATGAACCTGCGCCGCGAGAAGCAGACCCGGGCCGCCGCCGAGCGGGCCGCCCAGGGCGCGTAGGCGCGGGCGGCGGCTCCGGGCTCCCGGGCGCTGTCGGCCCCGGGTGCTTTCGGCGCCGGGCGTCAGTCCTTCCAGAACATGAACAGCTCGTGGCCCAGCTGCGGGTAGATCCGGTCGACGCCGAGCAGCTCCATCACGCCGTAGACGGCCTCGAAGAACCAGTGGTTCACCTCGGGCTGCCAGAGCAGGGCGAAGACCGCCAGCATGCCGTACGGCGCGAAGGGCTCGATGGCCCGCCGCGTCTTGTGCGAGAGCCAGGGTTCGAGGATCCCGTAGCCGTCCAGGCCGGGGATCGGCAGCAGGTTGAGCAGGGTCGCGCTCAGCTGCAGCATGCCGAGGAAGCCCAGCCCCAGCGCCAGCGGCGAGACGTTCAGCTCGTAGCCGTTCCAGACCGCGTGCACCTTGGGGTCGTCCAGCCAGCCGGCGCCCACCGGGACCAGCAGCAGCACGGCGGCGGCCAGGTTCACCAGCGGTCCGGCCGCCGAGATCAGGCTGTGCTTGAGGCGTCCCTGGATCCGGTGCCGCTCGATCCAGACCGCGCCGCCGGGCAGGCCGATGCCCCCGAGCAGCACGAAGACGATCGGCAGCACGAAGCTGAGCAGCACGTTGGCGTACTTGAGCGGGTTGAGGGTCAGGTAGCCCTTGGCGCCGACGGTGAGGTCGCCGCCGTGCAGCGCGGTCCGCGCGTGCGCGTACTCGTGGAGGCAGAGCGAGACCATCCAGCCGGCCACCACGAACAGGAAGACGCCGAACCGGGCGTTGCCGTACCCCTGGGAGACCGCCCAGCCGGAGGTGACGAGGATCGCGAGCAGCACCCAGAACACCGGGCTGATCCGGCGGTCCTCGCTGCGTGAGCGCTGCGTGGCGGCGAAGGTCATGGCGTGGGAGCTCCGGGAGTCTGGGGACGGGGTGCGCGGGTCCGGAATGCGGGCAAGGGTCGATCATGCCGGGCAGGCCCGCCGCCGGACAAGCCGTTCCGAGTGAACGAACGGAGCCCCGCGTCGGGTTCCGCGCGCAGGGGCGCAAGGTGGAGGGAAGGCGGGGGAAGGCGGAGGAAGCGGGCGGGCGGAGGGGCGGGACGGGCGGGCCCCGGACAAATGTGCGTGGGCGCGGCGCAGATCGACCAGAATGGTGCGGTGCACTACGGCATCCTCGGCACCACCACCGCCCACCACGACGACGGCACCCCGGTTCCACTCGGCGGTGCGCGGCTGCGCGCGCTCCTCGCGGCGCTCGCGCTGCGGCAGGGGCGGCCGGTGCCGGCCGACCTGTTGGTGGACGAGGTGTGGGACGCCGAGCCGCCGCAGGACTCCTCGGCCGCGCTGCAGACCCTGGTGGGCCGGCTGCGCCGGACCATCGGCCGCGACCAGGTCGGATCCGGCCCGGCCGGGTACTGGCTGACCGACCCGGACACCGACCTCGCCGAGTTCCAGCGGCTGGCCGGTGAGGGCCGCGGCGCCCTGGAGCAGGGCGACCACGTCTCGGCCGCCGAACGGCTGCGGGCCGCTCTGGCGCTCTGGCGCGGCCCGGCCCTCGCCGACCTGCCGGACCGCAGCGGCCCGGCCACCCGGCTGGAGGCCCAGCGCGAGGAGGCCCGCCGGCACCGGATCACCGCCGACCTCGGCCTCGGCCGGGCCGCCGAGCTCGTCGCCGAACTCGCCGAACTCACCGAGCGGCAGCCGTTGGACGAGCCGGTGCAGTACCTGATGGTCCGCGCGCTGCACGAGAGCGGCCGGACGGCCGAGGCGCTGCGCCACTACGACCACACCCGCCGCGTGCTGGCGGACGAGCTCGGTGTCGACCCGGGCCGCCAACTGCAGTCCCTGTACGCCGAGTTGCTGATCCCTGCCGAGGCCGTCAGATCACCCGCCGACGGGGCCGCCGGGGCAGCGGACGCGACTCCCGTGTCCGGCGCCGCCTCCGGGGCCGCCACCGGGGCAGGCCCCGAGACCGGCGCCGAACCGGCGCCGCCCGTCCGCAGCGCCGGCAACCTGCGCGGCCGGCTCACCAGCTTCGTCGGCCGGGAGAACGACCTCGCCGCCCTGCGGGCCGCGCTGGGGGCCAGTCGGCTGGTCACCCTGACCGGCCCCGGGGGCTCCGGCAAGACCCGGCTCTCGATCGAGGCCGGCCGGGTCGAACAGGGCGTCGGACACTGGCCGGACGGCGTCTGGCTGGCCGAACTCGCCCCGCTGGAACGCCCGGACGCGGTACCGGGTGCGGTGGTCTCGGCGCTCGGACTGCGCGAGACCGTCCTGCACACCGCCGGCAGCATGGTCGCCGACGTGATCGAGCACCGCGGCGACGACCCGGTGCGCCGGCTGGTCGAGCACTGCGGCCGCCGCCGGATGCTGCTCGTCCTCGACAACTGCGAGCACCTGATCCAGGCAGCCGCCGACCTCGCCGACACCCTGCTCGCCGAGTGCCCCGGCCTGACCGTGCTGGCCACCAGCCGCGAGCCGCTCGGCGTGCCCGGCGAGACCGTCCTGCCGGTCGAGCCGCTGCCCGACCCGGTGGCGCTGCGGCTGCTGGCCGAACGCGCCGCCGCCGCCCGCCCCGGCTTCGACCCGCGGAGCGACCCGGAGGCCTGCGCCGAGATCTGCCGGCGCCTGGACGGCCTGCCCCTCGCCATCGAACTGGCCGCCGCCAGGCTGCGGGTGATGACGGCCCGGCAGATCGCCGACCGGCTGGACGGCCGGTTCGCCCTGCTCACCGCCGGGAGCCGCACCCTGCTGCCGCGCCAGCAGACGTTGCGCGCGGTCGTCGACTGGAGCTGGGACCTGCTCGGCAAGCGCGAACGCGCGGTGCTGCGCCGGCTCGCGGTGTTCGCCGGCGGCTGGACCCTGGAGGACGCCGAGGAGGTCTGCTCGGACGAGACCGAGGTGCCCCGCGAGGAGTTCGCCGACCTGCTGTTCTCGCTGGTCGACAAGTCGCTGCTGGTCGCCGACCTCGGCGGGGACGGCCCGCCGCGCTACCGGATGCTGGAGACCATCCACGAGTACGCGGACGAGCGGCTCGCCGAGGCGGGGGAGGCGGAGGCGACCGAGCGCCGCCACGTCGCCCACTTCCGCGAGCTGGTCCGGATCGCCGACCTGAGCATCCACGGCCCGGAGCAGCTGAGCTGGCTGACCGTGCTGGAACGGGAGCACGACAACATCCGGGCCGCGCTGCGCCGGGCCGTCGACCGGCAGGACGAGGGCGAGGCGCTGGTCCTCGCCCTGGGCATGAGCTGGTACTGGTCGCTGCGCGGCTTCAGCCTGGAGGCCCGGGGCTGGTACGACGCGGTGCTGGCGATCGGCCCGGACCCGTTCGCGCCGGACGCCCCCGCACCGGTGCCGCTGGAGCTGCGGGTGCTGGAGTACTCGCCGCCGATGCCCGAGAAGGCCGTCGCGGAGGCCCGCCGGGCGGTCGTCATCTACCGGCTGGCCAGCCTGTTCGAGGGGAGCCTGGACGTGCTGGCCGATCCGGTGGCGATCTCCTCCGCGCGCCGGATCACCGAGGTCTACACCCCGGACCTCCCGCAGTCCTACCGCTTCCCCGGGTTGATGCGGGTCTTCGGCGCCTTCCTGGTCGGCGAGCTCGGCCGGCTGAAGACGATGCTGGACGAGGCGGTCGAGGGCTGCCGGGTGTACGGCGCGGCCGGCGACCTGGCGTTCATCCTGCAGATCCGGGCCAAGATGATGAACGACTGGCCGAACGGCGCCGAGCAGAGCGTCCGGGACGGCGAGGAGTCGCTGGAGCTGTTCCGCCGGGCCGGCGACCGCTGGGGGATGTCCCAGGCGCTGGCCGCGCGCGGCGAGTCGCTGGCCAACGAGGGCCGCGCGGAGGAGGCCGTCGAGGCCTACCGGCGGGCGATCGAGCTGGCCGAGGAGCTGGGTGCGCCGCAGGAGGTGCCGATGCTCCGGGTCCACATGGGCTCCGCCATGCTGGGCAGGGACCTGGCCGAGGGGGAGCGGCTGATCCGGTCGACGCTGGCCGGGGTCGAGCCGGGACAGAACCAGGCGGCCAACGGCGCCCTGCTGTTCGGCCGGATGATGCTCTGCGGCCTCGCCACCCATCGCGGCGCCTACGACGAGGCCCTCGCGGAGCTGGACCAGCTGAACTGGAGCAGGCTCGGCATGTTCGCCCCGGACGTGATGGGCGGGATGCTGACGGTCACCCGGGGCTGGATCACCGCGCTCGCCGGGGATCCGGAACAGGGGATCGACCTCGTCTCCCAGGGGCGACAGCTGCTCCGTACGGTGCAGGACCGCGCGAGCGGATTCATCGAGCAGATGTCGGTGATGATGATGCCGCCCGTGATCGGGGTGCTGGACGCCTTCGCCCAGCGCGACGGGGACCACGAGCCGGCCCGCCGGGCGGCGACGCTGCTCGGCGCGCACGCCGGGCTGAGCGGGCCGAAGGGCGGCTACCTGGACCGGGTCGAGCGGGTGCGGGCCGAGCGGAGCCTGCGCGGGATGCTCGGTGACGAGGCGTTCGAGGCGGCCTTCGCCGAGGGGCACGGGCTGTCGGTGACGGAGAGCGGAGAGCTGCTCGACCGGTTGGCCCTCTGGCCCGACGACGGAGCCGGCGGGCCGGTCCGCCCGGCCGGCTGATCCGACCGGCCGGCCGGACCGGCCGGTTCGGCCGACCGCGCCGGGGGTTCCGTCCCGTCCCCCCGGCCCGGCCGGCCTGTCCTGTGGTGCGGCCCCGGGGAGGTCCCCCCGGACGTCCCCGGGCCGCATCGGGTGCGCCGCTCAGGTCCGCTTGCGGAAGCGGGCCACGGCGAGCGGCGCGAAGACCGCGGTGATGCCGACCGACCAGGCCAGCACGATGAGCACCGGGTGGGCCACCGGCCCGTCGCCGTTCAGCAGGTGGCGGCAGGCGTCGGCCAGCGCGGAGAGCGGGTTGACCTTGGTGAAGGACTGCAGCCAGCCGGGCATGGTGTCGGTCGGCGCGAAGATCGAGCTGCCGAACTGGAGCGGCATCAGGACCAGCATGGAAACCCCCTGGACGGCCTGGGCGCTCTTCAGCGCCATGCCGAGCAGCATCGAGATCCAGACGACGGACATCCCGAACAGCAGTGACAGACCGATCGCGGCCAGGACCTCCAGCGGGCCGGTCTTCACCTCGAACCCGAGGATCAGCGCGAACCCGATCAGGATGGTGAAGGAGACGAGCGCCCGGCAGGTCTCCGCGCCGATCTTGGAGAGCAGCACGGACGAGCGGCCGATCGGCAGGGTGCGGAACCGGTCCATCACCCCGGTCTGGAAATCGCTGTTCAGACCGGTGCCGACCGCCATCGCCAGGGTGATGCCGGTCTGCCCGAGCAGGCCGGGGATCATGTACTGCTTGTAGGCGTCCTGGCCGCCCGAGATGGCGCCGCCGAAGACGTAGACGAACAGCACGGTGAAGATGATCGGCATCAGCACCGCGTCGAACATCGACTCGGGGTCGGCCTTGATCCGCATCAGGTTGCGGCGGGTCAGCGCGCCGACGTGCCGCAGGTGGCCGGAGAGGCCGATCCGGGTGTCCTCCGCCCGGGAGGGCGTGAGCGTGGCGGTGGTCATGCGACGGGCTCCTTGGCGAGGCTGGGGACGGAGTCCACGGGGGCCGGACGGTCCGCGGGCTTGCCGGTGATGGCGAGGAAGACCTCGTCGAGGCTGGGCACCTTGGTGTCGATGCCGGCGATGGCGAACCCGCGGGTGCCGAGGACCCCGACCACGGCGGTGAGCTGCTCCTCGCCGGTGATCGGCACGGAGAGAAGGCCGGTGTCGGTGGAGAAGGTGGCGGTGGCTATGCCGCTGTCGTGCAGGCAGCGGGCCATCTCGGGCAGCTCGGCGCGGTGCGTCGGGCGGACCTGGAGGGTCTGGCCGCCGACCTGGGCCTTGAGCTCGGCCACCCCGCCGGCCGCGATCACGCGGCCGCGGTCGATGACGGTCAGCTCGTCGGCCAACTGCTCGGCCTCCTCCATGTACTGGGTGGTGAGCAGCACGGTGGAGCCCTCGGAGACCATCCGCTGCACCTCGTCCCAGACCTCGTTGCGGGTCCGCGGGTCCAGGCCGGTGGTGGGCTCGTCCAAGTAGAGCACCCGGGGGCGGCCGATCATCGAGGCGGCCAGGTCGAGGCGGCGGCGCATGCCGCCGGAGTACGTCTTGGCGACCCGTTTGGCGGCGTCGGTGAGCGAGAACCGCTCCAGCAGTTCGGCGGCGCGGGCCTTGGCGTCCTTGCGGGAGAGGTCGAGCAGCCGGCCGATCAGGTAGAGGTTCTCGTAGCCGGAGAGCATCTCGTCGACGGAGGCGTACTGGCCGGTGAGGCCGATCGTGCGGCGCAGCTGCTTGGGCTGGCGCAGGACGTCGAAGCCGCCGACGAAGGCGGTGCCGGCGTCGGGCTTGATCAGGGTGGAGAGAACGCGGACCAGGGTGGTCTTGCCGGCGCCGTTGGGGCCGAGCACGCCGAGCACGGTTCCCTCGCGGACGGTGAGGTCGACACCGTCGAGCGCCTTGGTGGCGCCGAAGTGCTTGACGATGCCGCGGACCTCGACAGCATTTCCCGCGGCGGGCCCCCGGTCGTTCGGGGCGGTGGCGATTCGTGTCATGCCCCTAGGTTGTCCGGCCCCGCTGTCAGCCCGCTGTCAGCGTCCGGTCCCTCCCCCCGCGGAGTCCGCCGGCCGCTGTCGGGCTGCTGTCATCCCGCCGGCGGTGCGCCCGCGCCGCGGACCCGGCCGGTGTGCCGCCGGGCGGTGTGCCCTCGTGCGGGTGCGCCGCGCCCGGGGTCCCGCCGGCCGGCCGACGGGACCCCGGGCGCGGTTCGGGTCAGTGGAAGGTGTGCTCCGGGGCGGGGAAGGCACCGGACTGCACGTCCGCGGCGAACTCGCGGGCGGCCTCGCCGAGGACGGCCCGCAGGTTGGCGTACTGCTTGACGAACTTGGGCACCCGGCCCGCCGTCATGCCGGCCATGTCGGTCCAGACGAGGACCTGCGCGTCGGTGTCCGCACCCGCGCCGATGCCGACGGTCGGGACGGCGAGCTGCTCGGTGACCCGGGCGGCCAGCTCGGCGGGCACCGCCTCCAGGACCACCGCGAAGGCGCCGGCCTGCTGCACGGCCTTGGCGTCGCGCAGCAGCTGGTGCGCCGCCTCGTCGCCGCGGCCCTGGACCGGGTATCCGCCGAGCGCGTGCACCGACTGCGGGGTGAGGCCGATGTGCGCCATCACCGGGATACCGGCCTCGACCAGCAGCTCGATCGCGCGGGCGCTGCGCTCGCCGCCCTCCAGCTTGACCGCGCCGACCCCGGCCTCCTTCATCAGCCGGACCGCGTTGTGCATGGCCTGGGCCGCGGACTCCTGGTACGAGCCGAACGGCAGGTCGGCGACGATCATCGCCCGCTTGGTGCCGCGGACGACGGCGGCGGCCAGCATGACGATCTGGTCCATGGTCACCGGCACGGTGGTCTCGTAGCCGAGGTGGCAGTTGCCGGCGGAGTCGCCGACCAGCAGAACGGGGGTGCCGGCCTCGTCGAAGACGCCTGCGGTGAGGGCGTCGTAGGCGGTCAGCATCGACCACTTCTCACGGCGCTGCTTGGCGCCGGAGAGGTCGCGGACGGTGACGCGGCGATTGGTGACCCCACCGTAGAGGGTGGCGGTCGACGCCTGGTTCTGGGCAGGCGAAGGCGGAGAAGCGTTCATCGAACAGGCTCCTGAAAGGTTGTCGTCTCGTGGCGCCGTGCGGCGTCCCCGGATCCCCTCCATGCTTGCACGCCCCGGCGCGGGCGCAAAGAGGCGCGCAAGCCGTGCGGTGCGATCCAGGACACACCGGACCCGGGGGCGGACCGGGCGTGACGGGCGCGTGACGGGTGCGGAGCTTTGCCCGGTCTTTACGAAACGGATTCGTCTCGTATCGAAAAGGACGCTACGCTGACCGAGGGGGTTACGAGACGTAAGCGGCTCGGAAATACCCGCCAGTGTCACGCCGTACCACGGACGGGAAAACCAATGACCACCGCAGCCGCGCCACCCCGCGTGCCGGAAGCCATCCACCGCCGGCGCTGGGCGATCCTGGGCACTCTCGTGCTCGCCCTGCTCGTCGTCGTGCTCGACAACTCGATCCTCAACGTCGCGATGAAGACCATCGCGTCGCCGGCGCCCACCGGGATCGGCGCCAGCCAGAGCGACCTCGAATGGTCGATCAACTCGTACACCCTGGTCTTCGCCGGGCTGCTGTTCACCTCCGGCCTGCTCGGTGACCGCTTCGGCCGGAAGCGGGCCCTGCTGGCCGGCATGGCGGTCTTCGGGATCGCCTCGCTGCTCTCCGCGATGGCCAGCACGCCGGCCGAACTCATCGGCTACCGCGCGCTGATGGGTGTCGGCGGTGCGCTGGCGATGCCCGCCACGCTCGCCATCATCATGAACGTCTTCGAGCGGTCCGAGCAGCCCAAGGCGATCGGCATCTGGGCCGGCGCCGTCGGCCTGGCCATAGCCATCGGCCCGATCACCGGCGGCCTGCTGATCGAGCACTTCTGGTGGGGCTCGGTCTTCCTGATCAACGTGCCGGTGGTGATCGTCGCGCTCGTCGCGATGGTGCTGCTCGTCCCCGAGTCCAAGGACCCGAAGCCGGGCCGGCTCGACCCGATCGGCGTGCTGCTCTCCATCATCGGCCTGGTGGCGCTGATCTACGGCATCATCAAGGGCGGCGAGCTGGCCGACTTCACGGTCGTCGAGGCCTGGGGACCGGTCCTGCTCGGTGTGGTGGCGCTGGCCGCCTTCGTGGTCTTCGAGAGCCGTACCGAGAGTCCCGCGCTGGACATCAGCTGGTTCCGCAACAGGGTCTTCAGCGCCTCCGTGGTCGTCATCGGCGTGGTCTTCTTCGGGCTGATGGGCGTCTCGTTCTTCGGCGTCTTCTACATCCAGAGCGTGCGTGAGTACACCGCGCTGCAGGCCGGCCTGCTGATGCTGCCGCTCGCGGTCGCCCAGCTGCTGTTCGCCCCGCGGGCCCGCCTGGTGGTCGACCGGTTCGGCGTCCGCGCCACCTGCGCCGGCGGCATGGTCCTGATGACGGCCGGCTTCCTCGGCTACATGCTGCTGAGCGCCACCACCCCGATCTGGGTGCTGATCGTGCTCGGCCTGCTGATGGGCACCGGCATGGCGCACGTCATGCCGCCGGTCACCGTCGCGATCATGGGCTCGCTGCCGCGCGAGAAGGCCGGTGCCGGCTCGGCGGTCAACAACACGTTCCGCCAGGTCGGCGGTTCGCTCGGGGTCGCGGTGCTCGGCGCCGTGCTCTCCGCCGTCTACCGCGACGGCATGTCCGACCGGCTGGCGCAGCTGCCCACCGAGGAGCTGCGGGAGAAGGCGGGCGAGTCGCTGGAGGCCACCCGGGCCGTCGCCGGGCGGCTCGGGGAGAAGGGCCAGGACCTGATCGGCCCGGCGAACGACTCCTTCATCCACGCCATGCACGTGGTGGCCGGGCTCTCGGCCGGGATCCTCGCCGTCGGGGCCCTGCTGGCCTGGTTCCTGCTCCCCGGCCGGGTGCCGGTGGGCGGCCCGGCTGGCGGCCCGGCGGGGCAGGGCGGTCCGGGCGCGGCGGCGGCCGGCGGGCAGCGGCTCCCCGGCCAGAGCGGTCCGGACCGGAAGTCCGCCGTCGCGGACGCCTGACCGTTCCGGCGGGTGCCCGCCCGTGCCGGTGGGCTCCGGACCGTGCCGGCGGGCGCCCGGCCGTAACGGCGGGCGTCTGACCTGCGGCACCGCTGAGCGAGAATGGGGGCCCTGCCCGCTTCGGAACGTCCGGAGCGGCGGGGCCGCCGTCCGTACCGGGGTCTCGGCCCGTCCCGGTCGTGGGCGGGAGAACCGGGAGTGGAGCGACGTCGTGTGTCCGCGAGGAGCCAGGGAGAAGAGCGGGATGAAGACGGACCCCACGGCCGAGCCGGCCTCCGTCGGGCCGCGGCGCGGCCGACCCCGCAGCGAGGCCGCCGAGCAGGCCATCTTCGCCGCGGTCGAGGAGCTGATGGCGGCCGGCACCAGCCTGTCCGCGCTGACCATCGAGGGCATCGCCACCGCCGCCGGCGTCGGCAAGGCCACCATCTACCGGCGCTGGCCCAACAAGGAGGCCCTGCTGGTCGACATGCTCCACCGGATGGAGGCGCCGGTCCCCGAGTCGAGCGGCGGCTCCGCGCGCGACGACCTGATCGCGATGGTCGAGTACATGCGGATGCGGGGCCTGGCCAAGCGCTCCCGCTGGGTGCTCAAGGTCGCGCTCGGGCAGATGCAGAGCTGGCCCGAGCTGCACACCGCGTACCGCGAACGGGTGATCGGCCCGCGCCGGGAGCTGGCCCGGCAGGTGGTCCGCCGGGGAGTCGCCGACGGTCTGCTCCGGTCCGACCTCGACGAGGAGCTGCTCGGCGACATGCTGCTCGGGCCGATCCTCGCCCGCAGCATCCTCTGGGACGACTCCGACCTGGAGGACCCGGAGCTGGCGGTCCGGATGGTCGACGCCGTCCTGGAGGGACTCGGCGGCCCGGCGTTCCGCGCCGGGGGTTCCTGAACCACCCCGGCGGGGCCGGGGCGGGCCGTGACCCGGCCGCCGTCGGTCCGGTCACCGGCCCGCGTCGCCGGTCCGCCCGGGTCGACGTGGCATGGCTCACCAAACCCGGCCGCGCCGGAACCCCGGTCCACCGGCCGGACGTCTGTCCCGGCATAGGCTGAGCCGGGAATCCGACCAAACCGGCACCAGTCCGGCACGCCGCCCGCCGCTCGGCGGCGGCGGACATCGGACCGGACAGACGGCGTGAAAGACGGGAGCCACGGTATGGCGCAGGCGGACAGGACGGATCTCATGGCGGCGGCGGAGGCCGGTGACCAAGGGTCCGCCCGGCGCCCGGCGCCCGGCTTCCTCGCCCTGCGCGGCTGGGGCCGGGACGCCCGGGGGAGCCGTACCTGGCGACGCGGCCTGGTGGTCGCCGCCCTGGCCCTGCTGACCGCGGCGCTGCTGGCGTTCCACGCCGAGGTGCCGAACAGCGTCGGCAACCTGGGCAGCCTGCTGGAGACCTTCCTGCCCTGGCTCGGCCTGGCCGTGCCGGTGCTGCTCGTCCCCGCCCTGCTGCGGCGCTCGGCCACCGCACTGATCGCCCTGCTGCTGCCGGTGGCGATCTGGGTCAACCTGTTCGGCGGCCTGCTCACCGACAAGAGCGGCGGAGCCGGCGACTGGACGGTCCTCAGCCACAACGTGGCCGCCGGGAACACCGACCTGCCGAGCACCGTACGGCTGCTGGAGGGGTCCGGCGCGCAGATCGTCGCGCTGCAGGAGCTGGAGTCCAAGGCGCGGCGCACCTTCGAGAGCGAGCTCGCCGACACCTACCCGTACCACGCGGTCGAGGGCACCGTCGGCCTCTGGTCGAAGTACCCGATCGGGGAGGTCGCGGTGGTCGACATCAAGATGGGCTGGACCAGGGCGTTCCGCGCGCAGGTCACCACCCCGCAGGGACCGGTCGGGGTGTACGTCGCGCACCTGCCGTCGGTCCGGCTCAGGGCCGAGGGCGGCTTCACCGTCAACCAGCGGGACGCCAGCGCCCAGGCCCTCGGCGACGCCATCCAGGCCGACCCCCTGAAGAAGGTCCTGCTGCTCGGCGACCTCAACGGCACCATGAACGACCGCAGCCTGGCCCCGATCACCTCGCAGATGCGCTCGGCCCAGGGCGCCGCCGGCGACGGGTTCGGCTTCAGCTGGCCGGCGGCCCTCCCGATGGCCAGGATCGACCAGATCATGAGCAAGGGCGGCCTGAAGCCGACCGACTCCCGCACCCTGGACCGGGACGGCAGCGACCACCTCGCGGTGGCCGCCACCTACCGGTACCGGTGACCCGGTCCCGCCGTGCCGCTCCCGGTCAGCCGCGCCGCCACCGGTTGGTGATCGGGAGGCGGCGGTCCCGGCCGAAGCCCTTGACCGAGATCTTCGGGCCCGGCGGGTACTGCCGCCGCTTGTACTCGGCGGTGTCGACCAGCCGGACCACCCGGTCGACCACCGCCGGGTCGAAGCCCGCCGCCACGATCGCGTCCCGGCCCTGGTCGCCCTCCACGTAGAGGCCGAGCACGGTGTCCAGCAGGTCGTAGTCGGGCAGCGAGTCGGTGTCCTTCTGGTCCGGCCGCAGCTCGGCGGACGGCGGCTTGCTGATGGTGTTCTCCGGGATCGGAGGCACCTCCCCGCGCCGTTCGGCCTCCTCGTTGCGCCAGTGGGCCAGCCGAAAGATCAGCGACTTGTAGACGTCCTTGATCGGGCCGTACGCGCCCACCGAGTCGCCGTAGAGCGTGGAGTAGCCGACCGCGAGCTCGCTCTTGTTGCCGGGCGCGAGCACGATGTGCCCCTCCTGGTTGGAGATCGCCATCAGCAGGGTGCCGCGCAGCCGGGACTGCAGGTTCTCCTCGGCCAGACCGGTCAGGTCGGTGGCCGCCAGGTAGGCGTCGAACATCGGGGCGATCGAGACCGTCCGGAAGTTCAGGCCGGTGCGGCGGGCCAGCTCGGCCGCGTCGTCACGGGAGTGCTGCGACGAGTAGCGGCTCGGCATCGAGACGCAGTACACGTTCTCCGCGCCGATCGCGTCCACCGCGAGGGCCGCCACCAGCGCCGAGTCGATGCCGCCGGAGAGACCGATCAGTACCGAGCGGAAGCCGTTCTTGCGCACGTACGCCCCGGTGCCGGCGACCAGCGCCGCCCAGATCTCGGCCTCGTCGCTCAGCCGCGGCGCGACCTCGGCCCGGGGCGCCGGCGCGGCGTCGGCCGTCCCGGCCGTCCCGGCCAGCTCGGTGCGGACCAGGTGCAGGCCGTCGGCGAGCAGCAGCCCGTCGGTGTGGTCGCTGCTGGCGGCCGGCAGGTCGAGGTCCAGGACCAGCAGGTGCTCCTCGAACTGCGGCGAACGGGCCAGCACGTCGCCGTCCGTGCCGACCACGATCGAGTCGCCGTCGAAGACCAGCTCGTCCTGGCCGCCGACCATGTTCACGTACGCGAGCGCGCAGCCCGCCTCGGCGGCCCGGCGCCGCACCAGCTCCAGCCGGACGTCGTCCTTGTTCCGCTCGTACGGCGAGCCGTTGATCACCAGCAGCAGACCGGCCTCGGCCTCGCGGGCCGCGGTCACCCGGCCGCCGTCCTGCCAGATGTCCTCGCAGATCGCGAGCGCGACGTCCACGCCGTGCAGGCGCAGCACCGGCAGCTGGTCGCCGGGGACGAACCAGCGGAACTCGTCGAACACGCCGTAGTTCGGCAGGTGGTGCTTGGCGAAGCGGGTGACCACCTCGCCGTGGAACAGCACCGCCGCGCAGTTCTGCGGCGACCCCGCCGGCCGGCCGAACCGGGGCGAGGCCTGCTCGGACCGCCCGAGGTACCCCACCAGCACCGGCACCTCGCCGAGCCCCTCGCCGGCGAGCCGTTCGGCCAGTTCGACCAGTCCGGACCGGGACGCCTCCACGAACGAACGGCGCAGGGCGAGGTCCTCGACGGGGTATCCGGTGAGGGCCATCTCGGGGAACGCGACCAGCTGGGCACCGGCCTCGACGGCCTGCTTGGTCCAGTGCACCACCTCATCGCTGTTGCGTGCGATGTCACCGACCCACGGGTCGGTCTGGCAGAGGGCGAGACGGAGATTGGGCATGCCCCCGAGTGTAATCGTCGATCTGACGCAATGTCTCGGCCGGGGTTGCCGCTGCCTTCGGCCGCGGCGATCCGCCATGATGGGGGTCAGTCGCTGTCGGGGTGGTTTCCGGGCGTAACACGAACGTAAAGAGCAGAGGTGAGACTGTCCCCATGGGCAAGCAGCAGGAGTTCGTGCTTCGGACGCTCGAAGAGCGTGACATCCGGTTCGTCCGGCTGTGGTTCACCGACGTGCTGGGGTTCCTGAAGTCGGTCGCGGTGGCGCCGGCCGAACTGGAGCAGGCGTTCGAGGAGGGCATCGGGTTCGACGGCTCGGCGATCGAGGGATTCGCCCGGGTCTACGAGTCGGACATGATCGCCAAGCCGGACCCGACCACCTTCCAGATCCTGCCGTGGCGCTCGGAGACGCCCGGTACGGCCCGGATGTTCTGCGACATCCTGATGCCGGACGGCTCGCCCTCCTTCGCCGACCCGCGGTTCGTGCTGAAGCGGACCCTGGAGAAGGCCTCCGCCCAGGGCTTCACCTTCTACACGCACCCCGAGATCGAGTTCTTCCTGCTGAAGAACCTGCCCGGCGACGGCACCGCGCCGATCCCCGCCGACCAGTCGGGCTACTTCGACCACACCCCGCGCGGGGTGGGCCACGACTTCCGCCGCCAGGCGATCACCATGCTGGAGTCGATGGGCATCTCGGTCGAGTTCTCGCACCACGAGGGCGCGCCCGGCCAGCAGGAGATCGACCTGCGGTACGCCGACGCACTCTCCACCGCCGACAACATCATGACCTTCCGTCTGGTGATGAAGGAGGTCGCGCTGGAGCAGGGCGTGCACGCCAGCTTCATGCCGAAGCCCTTCTCCGACCACCCGGGCTCGGGCATGCACACCCACCTCTCGCTGTTCGAGGGCGACCGCAACGCCTTCCACGAGTCCGGTGCGGAGTACCAGCTCTCCAAGGTCGGCCGCTCCTTCATCGCCGGCCTGCTGCGGCACGCCGCCGAGACGGCCGCCGTCACCAACCAGTGGGTGAACTCCTACAAGCGGATCTGGGGCGGCTCGCAGCGCACCGCCGGCGCCGGCGGCGAGGCCCCCTCGTACATCTGCTGGGGGCACAACAACCGCTCCGCGCTGATCCGCGTCCCGATGTACAAGCCGGGCAAGCAGGGCTCCACCCGGGTCGAGGTCCGCTCGCTGGACACCGGCTGCAACCCGTACCTCGCCTACGCGGTCACCCTGGCCGCCGGCCTCAAGGGCATCGAGGAGGGCTACGAGCTCCCGCCCGGCGCCGACGACGACGTCTGGGCGCTCACCGACGCCGAGCGCCGGGCCCTCGGTATCCAGCCGATGCCGCAGAACCTCGGTGAGGCCATCGACCTCATGCAGCGCAGCGAGCTCGTCGCCGAGACCCTGGGCGAGCACGTGTTCGACTTCTTCCTCCGCAACAAGCGCCAGGAGTGGGAGGAGTACCGCTCCGAGGTGACGCCGTTCGAGCTGCGGAAGAACCTCCAGGTGCTCTGAGGCTGACGCCAAGTCAAGGACCCCCGGGCCCGCTGTCGTTCGAATGGATGACGGCGGGCCCGCCGTTCGGGTGGGTGCGAACCCCGATGGCGGAATGTGAGGAGAGTGTGACGGTGGGTTGTGATCCGATAAGCGTGATCAACCCCTCCCACCTGAAGAGGACCGCATGCCCTCCTCCATCGTCAGCCGCGCCGCCGCCTCCCGTCTGATCGCCCGCCGGATCGGGATCGCGGGGGTCGCCGTCGCCGCCGTCGCGGGACAGTTGCTGTCCGGCCCGGTCGCCGACGCCCGCGGGTCGGGCCCGAAGGGCCCGGAGCTGCGCGCCGACACCATCGCCTCGAACCCGCTGCCCTTCACCACCCGGTTCCAGGGAGACTTCCACGGGTCGGTCACCCGCATCAGCAACTCGCTGATGACCTGTGACGAGAGCCAGCCCCCGGTCGACCCGGCGCAGCCCGCCTGCGCGGACGCCCGCACCGGGGCGGGCAGCCGCCCGATCAACAACAACTACCAGATGAAGTACATCAACATCGATCCCGGTTCGGTCGGCCCGCTGGGCGACCCCATCTACTCGGCCAGCTCCGCCGACCTCGGCCTGCTCGAAGGCTCCCAGGTCAAGTACGCCCGGCTGTACTGGGGCGGCACCCGGGGCATCGGCGACACGGTGCTGCCGGAGAGCCAGATCGACGAGATCTACCTGAAGTTCCCGGGCGAGAGCCAGTACCGGAACATCGAGAACGACCAGCCGTCCATCGGCTACATCACCACCACCGAGGAGAGCAGCTACCAGGCCTCCGCCGACATCACGGACCTGGTCAAGCAGCACGGCAACGGCACCTACACCGCGGCCAACATGGACTCCGTGGTCAAGCCGCACAGCTGGGGCGGCTGGACGATCGTGGTCGCGTACGAGAACCCGTGCAAGCCGCTGCGCCACGTCCACCTGTGGGACGGCTTCCAGGTCGAGCTGCCGGACAGCCCGCCGCGCGAGTTCACACTCGGCGGGCTGCGGACCCCGGCCACCGGTCCGGTCGCGGGCAAGCTCGGCTTCGTGGTCTACGACGGTGACCTGAAGTGGACCGGCGACACCCTCGCCATGAAGTCCACCAACGGTCCGCTGACACCCTTCCAGGACGTGAACCACCCGGTCGACGACTCGTTCAACTCCACCATCGAGGAGCTGGCCCCGGCCGACCAGTTCGCCCGGAACCCGTACAACCGCAACAACTTCGGCTACGACTCCAACCGGTGGGACATCTCGCCCTACCTGCGCAACGGGGACACCGACATCTCCATCAAGTTCGACACCGACAAGGACGGCTACGACCTGGGCGTCTTCTACGCCTACGTGAACCTGGACGGCTCCGCGGAGGGCTGATCCCGCGTCACCGGCGAGCGCCGCTGCCGCACCACCCGCACCGGGTGGCGCGGCAGCGGCGCTCCGCCGTGCCGGGGCGTGCCGCGCAGCAGGCGCTCGCAGGGGCGCTCGACCCCGTGGTACAGCGCACCGGCGGCCAGGAGCGAGACACCGGCCAGCAGCAGCCAGACGGCCGCCGTCGCCGCCACGGCCCCGGGCGCGGGCCGGCCGGCCGCGTGCAGCCAGCAGCGGATGCCGATCTCGTGCACCAGGTACCAGGCGTACGACCACTCGCCGAGCCGGACGGCCGTCCGCCCGGCCAGCAGCCGCGGCCCGCCGGCCGGCCCGAGGTCCCGCTGCGCGGCGGCCGTCAGCAGGACGGCGAACAGCGGGGCCGGGAAGAGCTGTGCGGCGCTGTACGGGCCCCACCAGACGGAGTCCGGCGCGGCCGTGTGCCACGGCACCAGCAGCAGGTGCCAGCCGGCCACCGCCGCCGCGGCCGGGGCGAGCGGGACGCGGGGGAGCAGCCCGTGCCGGACGGCCAGCCCGGCGACCACGCCGAGTACGAACTGCGGGGTGCGGGTCAGCGGCAGGTAGTCGAGCAGCCAGCCGCGGACGGCCGGGTCGGCCGGCAGCAGCGGACCGGCCAGCCACAGCGCCGGGCCGACCGCCGCGCAGAGCGCGGCGAGCGGCGTCCAGAGCCGGCGGCGCCCGGCCAGGGCCCGCAGGAGGAAGGGGAAGAGCAGGTAGAACCAGGCCTCGGCGCCCAGCGACCAGGCGGCCGGGTTGCCGCCGAACACCGTCCCGGGGGCCCAGGTGTGCAGGAGCGGCAGCGACCAGAGGACCGCCGCGAGCGGCAGGACGGCGCCGAGGGCGGCGCCGGCACCGAGCGAGAGCGCGGTGGTGAGCGCGTGCAGCGGCCAGATCCGGGCGAACCGGCGGCGGGCGAAGCGGCCCGGAGCGGTCGGCACGCCGTCGTACGTCCAGGCGAGGACGAAGCCGGAGAGGACGAAGAAGAAGGTCACCCCGCTCCGGCCGTACCAGCCGAGCGGGCCGAGGACGGGCACCTCGCCGACCTTGCGGGCCAGGTGGTAGACGACGACCAGCAGCGCGGCCCAGAACCGGAGCCCGGTGAGCGAGGGCAGGCGGGCGGGCATCGGGGCTCCGGAGGGGCGGGGAGGAGGAGGGGAAGAGGAAGCGGGGAGGAACGGACGGGAACGAGGACGGGCCGGGTGCGGGCCGGGTGCGGGAACGGCTCGACTCCGGTTCCAACGATCCGGGGCGGGTCCGGGACACGCGCCCCGAACCCGCCCCGGGCTCGGCGCAGCAGACCGGTGCTCCGGTCGAACCGGACCGTGCCGTTCGCGGAGGCGGCCTCCACCCCGCCGAGCGTCCGTCGGACGCAGGAGACCCGGAGCCCCCCGGCCCGGGCCCGCACACGCCCGGCGAGACGCCGAGCAGCAGCCGGAAGGCGGCGCCGGCGGCCGGAACCGGTGGCGCCGGGGCGCGCCCCGGCGGGCCCGGCCGCGTACGCTGCTGTGGCGGGCCCGCCCTGTGGCCGGGAGGGCCGGAAAGCCGGAGGGGCGATGTCGGTGGAGGAACAGCGGGCCGGGAGCCGGGTCAGCCGGCCGGAGGTCAGGCTGGTGCGGCGCGGGTTCACCGACCCCGAGCGGGCGCTGCGGCTGCTCGCCGAACCCGCCCTGGACGGGCTCGCCGGGGACCCGGTGCTGCTGGACGCGCTCGGCGCCACCGCCGACCCGGACCTCGCCCTGCTCGGCCTGGCCCGACTGCTGGAGGCCGCCGACGCGACCGACCGCCACACCCTGCGCGACACCCTGACCACCTCGAAGCCGCTGCGGGACCGGCTGCTCGGCGTGCTCGGCGAGTCCACCGCGCTCGCCGACCACCTGGCCCGGCACCCGCACGACTGGCACATCCTGGTCACCTTCGAGCTCCGCGACATGCACCCCGGGCCGGAGGACTTCCGCCGCGCGCTCCACCAGGGCGTCTGGGAGAACGACGCGGGCGCCCGCAGCCGGGCCGACGCGCTGCGGATCGCCTACCGCCGCTGCCTGCTGGCCATCGCCGCCCGCGACCTCACCGGCACCACCGACCTCGCCCAGACCGCCGCCGAGCTCGCCGACCTGGCCGGCGCCACGCTGCAGACGGCCCTCGACATCGCCGCCGAACAGGACCCGGACGCCGCCGCGGTCTGCCGCCTGGCCGTCATCGGCATGGGCAAGTGCGGCGGGCGCGAACTCAACTACGTCTCCGACGTGGACGTCATCTACGTCGCAGAGCCGTGCGAGGGCGCCGACGAGCACGAGGCGCTCAAGGCCGCCACCCGACTCGCCGCCGCGCTGACCCGGCTCTGCGCCGACACCACCGGTGAGGGCACGATCTGGCCGGTCGACGCCAACCTCCGCCCCGAGGGCCGCAACGGACCGCTGGTCCGCACCCTGGCCAGCCACCTCGCGTACTACCAGCGCTGGGCCAAGACCTGGGAGTTCCAGGCACTGCTGAAGGCCCGCCCGGTGGCCGGGGACACCGAACTCGGCGAGGCGTACGTGGCGGCGCTGGCCCCGCTGGTCTGGCAGGCCGCTGCCCGGGAGAACTTCGTCACCGACGTGCAGCAGATGCGCCGCCGGGTGATCGAGTCCATCCCCGCACCCGAGCTGGACCGCCAGCTCAAGCTCGGCCCGGGCGGCCTGCGCGACGTCGAGTTCTCCGTCCAGCTGCTCCAGCTGGTGCACGGCCGCACCGACCCGGCCCTGCGCAGCGGCAACACCCTGGAGGCGCTGGCCGCACTCTCCCGGGGTGGGTACGTGGGCCGGGCCGACGCCGCCTCGCTGGACGCCGCCTACCGGTTCCTTCGCTCGCTGGAGCACCGGATCCAGCTGTACCGGCTGCGCCGCACCCACCTGATGCCCACCGGTGAGGAGGACCTGCGCCGGCTGGCCCGCTCGCTCGCGCCGCTGATCAACGGCGACACCCGGGCCGATCCGGTCGCGGCCCTCCAGCGGGACTGGAAGCGGCACGCCGTCGAGGTGCGGCGGCTGCACGAGAAGCTGTTCTACCGGCCGCTGCTGGACGCGGTCGCCGAACTGCCGGTCGGCGCGGCCGGCCTCACCCCGGACGCGGCCCGGGCCCGGCTGGAGGCACTCGGTTACGCGGACCCGGCCGCCGCCCTGCGGCACCTCTCGGCGCTCGCCTCCGGGGTGAGCCGCAAGGCCGCCATCCAGCGGACCCTGCTGCCGGTGCTGCTCGGCTGGTTCGCCGACTCCGCGGACCCGGACGCCGGGCTGCTCAACTTCCGGCAGGTCTCCGACGCGCTCGGCCGGACGCCGTGGTACCTGCGGCTGCTGCGGGACGAGAGCGCCGCCGCCGAGCAGCTGGCCCGGGTCCTGTCGGCCGGCCGGCTCGCCCCCGACCTGCTGCTACGGGCCCCCGAGGCGGTCGCCATGCTCGGCGACCCGCAGGGGCTGGTGCCGCGCGGGCGGGCCGCGCTGGAGCAGGAGGTGCTGGCCGCCGTGGGCCGGGCCGACTCGACCGCCGCGGCGGTGGCCGCCGTCCGCGCGGTGCGCCGCCGGGAGCTGTTCCGGACCGCCGCCGCCGACGTCCTCGGGCGGCTCGGTGACGATCCGGCCGAGGCGCTGGACGCCGCCGGGGAGGCGCTCACCGCGCTCAACGCCGCCACCCTGCAGGGCGCGCTGCGGGCCTGCGTCGCCGGCTGGGAGGCCCGGAACGGGGCGCTGCCGACCAGGATCGCGGTGATCGCGATGGGCCGCTTCGGCGGACGCGAGCTCGGCTACGGCTCCGACGCCGACGTGCTCTTCGTCCACGAGCCGCTGCTCGGATCACTGGAGGAGGACGCGGCCCGGGCCGCCCAGGCGGTCTGCAACGAGCTGCGCTCGCTGCTGGCCGCGCCGTCCACCGAGCCGCCGCTGGAGGTCGACGCCGACCTGCGTCCGGAGGGGCGCCAGGGTCCGCTGGTGCGCACCCTCGCCTCGTACACGGCGTACTACCGGCGCTGGTCGCACGTCTGGGAGAGCCAGGCGCTGCTGCGGGCGGAGCCGGTGGCCGGGGACGAGGCACTGGGGGAGCGGTTCCGGCAGCTGATCGACCCGATGCGCTACCCGGGCGCGGGGGTGGCGGAGCGGGACCTGGTGGAGATCCGCCGGATCAAGGCCCGGATCGAGGCCGAGCGGCTGCCGCGCGGCGCCGACCCGACCACCCACACCAAGATCGGCCGGGGCGGGCTGGCCGACGTGGAGTGGACCGTCCAGCTGCTCCAGCTCCGGCACGGGCACGGGCTTCCGGCGCTGCGCACCACCCGGACCAGGGCGGCGCTGGCGGCGGCGGTGGAGGCGGGGCTGGTCGAGGAGGCGGACGCGGAGGTGCTGGACGCGGCCTGGGTGCTGGCCTCCCGGGTGCGGTCGGCGGTGATGCTGGTCCGCGGCCGGCCGGGGGACTCGTTCCCCGCGGACGCCCGGGAACTCGCGGGGGTGGCCCGCTACCTGGGGTACGGCGCCGGGCACAGCGGGGAGCTGGTGGACGACTACCGGCGGACCACGCGGCGGGCCCGGGCGGTGGTGGAGCGGCTGTTCTACGGGTGAGACCCGGGCCGACCCGGCACCCCGGGCGACCCTCAGGGGTCGCCCCCGCGCCCTCGCGCCCCCGCTCCGCACCGGCGCCCCCGCTCCGCACCGGCGCCCCGGACGGACGGCGAAGGGCCCCGCGAAAGATCGCGGGGCCCTTCGGAAGGTCGGGGGGTCAGCGCCGTCCGGCGGTCACCGAGGACTCGCTCCACTGCTCGGGGACCGTGACCGGTTTCTCCTCGGCCGACTCCCGGGCGGGCACCCTGGGCAGCCGGTAGGGCCAGGCGTGGTAGATCAGCCGGGCGGCGGCGAAGCCGACCGCGAGGCAGACGATGCCGCCCACCGCGTCCATCCAGAAGTGGTTGGCGGTGGCGACGATCACCACCAGGGTGGCCACCGGGTAGAGCAGGCCGAGCACCCGGACCCAGGTCGCACGGGCGAGGAAGAAGATGGTCAGCCCGCACCAGAGCGACCAGCCGATGTGCATCGAGGGCATCGCCGCGTACTGGTTGGAGACGTGGGTGGCCGGTCCGGAGGCCATCGAGCCCCAGGTGCCGTGCGTCTTCACGGTGTCGATGAAGCCGCCGTCGGTCATCAGCCGGGGCGGCGCCAGCGGGAAGAAGTAGAAGCCGACCAGCGCGATGCCGGTGGTGATGAACAGCACCGTGCGCGCCGCGCCGTAGCGGCCCGGCTGCCGGCGGTAGAGCCACACCAGCACGCCGATGGTCACGACGAAGTGCAGTGTCGCGTAGTAGTAGTTCATCCCCGTGATGAGCCAGCCGACGCCGTCCACCGCGTGGTTCACCGAGCGCTCGACGGCGACGCCGAGGGCGCGCTCGAAGTCCCAGATCCAGCCCGCGTGCTTCTGGGCGATCGACTCCTGCTCGGGGACGGCGTTGCGCACGAGGGAGTAGATCCAGTAGCTGAGGCCGATCAGCGCCAGCTCGAACCAGATCCGTGGCCGGGCCGGGGAGCGGCGCTGCTCGCGGACGCGGCTGCGCAGCGCAGCCGTACGGGTCTGGGCCGCGCGGGTGGCTCCGTCGGGCATGCGGCCGCCGTTCTGCTGGATCTCGGTCGGTTCCCCCATGGACGAGAAGTCTGCCAGACGTCCCGTAGCCGTCTGCTCATCCTCTGGAAGTGGATTCTTCACCGGCTGTCCCCCTTCAGGGCTAGGGGGTTTCTCCCGCCGGGGCAGGGTGTACGGGCGAATCTGGTGCGAACCGGCGGGACGGGCATACGTCCCATTGTCACGCCGGGCGGCGCGGGTGGCGCAATCGGGGGTCGGGCGCCGCTGCGGCAGGCGTATCTTCCCCGCCCGAAACCCTTTCTGCATCTTGCTGAAACATATTGCAGGCCGCTAGCGTCCTGGCAACTCGCTCACCCCTTCCCCCGCAAGGGAGCCCTCCGTGGCCGATGTCCCGCCCCGCCGCCGGCGGCGCACCACCCGCAGACCCGGCCGGACGGCGGTGCTGCTCGCCGCCTCGCTGACCGCCGCCACCCTCGGTACCGCCGGCCCGGCCGCACTCGCCGCAGGCCCGCCCGGACCGCCCTCGGACGCCGCGCTCGCCGCCACCGCCGGGCGCCACGACCTGACCCGCGAGCAGTTCTACTTCGTCCTGCCGGACCGGTTCGCCAACGGCGACCGCGGCAACGACACCGGGGGCATCACCGGCACCCGGCTGGACCACGGCCTCGACCCGGCCGACAAGGGCTTCTACCACGGTGGCGACCTGGCCGGCCTGCTCCAGCGGCTCGACTACGTCCAGAACCTCGGCACCACCGCGATCTGGATGGCGCCGCTCTTCCGGAACAAGCCGGTCCAGGGCACGGGCGACAGCGCGAGCGCCGGGTACCACGGCTACTGGATCACCGACTTCACCCAGGTCGACCCGCACTTCGGCACCAACGAGCAGCTCAAGGAGCTGATAGCCGAGGCCCACCGGCGCGGCATGAAGGTCTTCTTCGACGTCATCACGAACCACACCGCCGACGTCATCGACTACCGGCAGCAGCAGTACGGCTACCGCACCACCGGGGCGTTCCCGGTCCTGGACGCCGACGGCAGGCCGGTCGACGAGACCGCGCTCGCCGACGCGAACGCCGCCTGGCCGAAACTGGGCAAGGACTCGTTCCCCTACAGCCCGGTCTTCCGCCGGCCGGCCGACGCCACCGCCAAGACCCCGGCCTGGCTCAACGACCCCGCGCTCTACCACAACCGGGGCGACTCGACCTTCGCCGGCGAGTCCGCGACCGAGGGCGACTTCTCCGGCCTCGACGACCTGGACACCCAGAACCCCAAGGTGGTCAAGGGCTTCGAGAAGGTCTACCAGCAGTGGGTCAGGGAAGC
The DNA here is from genome assembly GCF_040611255.1 of Kitasatospora sp. NPDC002965. Lineage (NCBI taxonomy): Bacteria > Bacillati > Actinomycetota > Actinomycetes > Kitasatosporales > Streptomycetaceae > Kitasatospora > Kitasatospora sp. NPDC002965. The sequence continues at coordinate 26,929 of NZ_JBEXNT010000105.1, forward strand.
CGGCGTGGACGGCTTCCGGATCGACACCGTCAAGCACGTCAACATGGCGTTCTGGCAGCAGTGGGCCCCCTCGCTCAAGGAGTTCGCCGCCAAGCAGGGCAACCGCAAGTTCTTCATGTTCGGCGAGGTCTACTCCGGCGACCCCGCGGTCACCGCGCCGTACGTCACCAGGGGCCGGCTCCAGGCCACCCTCGACGTCCCGTTCCAGAACGCCGCCCGCAGCTACGTCTCCCAGGGCGGCTCGGCCCGCACCCTCGCCGACGTCTACGGCCAGGACTACCGCTACACCACCGCCGACACCGACGCCTACGAGCTGCCGACCTTCCTCGGCAACCACGACATGGGACGGTTCGGCTCCTTCCTGCTCGCCGACGACCCCGGCGCCGACGAGGCCACCCTGCTGCGCAGGGACCGGCTCGGCAACGAGCTGATGTTCCTCACCCGCGGCCAGCCCGTCGTCTACTACGGCGACGAGCAGGGCTTCACCGGCGCCGGCGGGGACAAGGACGCCCGGCAGGACGTCTTCACCTCGCAGACCGCCTCCTACAACACCGACCGCGTGCTCGGCGGCGCCACCGGCCCCGCCGACCGGTACGGGCAGGACGGTGAGCTGTACCGGGGCATCGCCGGCCTGGCGAAGCTGCGCCGCGACCACCCGGCCCTCGCCGACGGCGCCCAGATCGAGCGGTACGCCGCCGACGGACCGGGCGTCTACGCCTTCTCCCGGATCGACGCCGGGCAGCAGGTCGAGTACCTGGTGGCCGTCAACAACGCCGCCGGACCGAAGACCGTCACCCTGGACACCTTCTCGGCCGGCCGGGGCTTCGACCGGATCTACCCGGAAGCGGGCGAGCGCCTCACCAGCGGCGCCGACCGCAGGCTCACCGTCACCGTGCCGCCGCTCTCCTCCGTCGTCCTCAAGGCCGCCGGACGGATCGCCCCGGCCGCCGCCGCGCCCTCGATCACCCTGCGCGCGCCCGCCGCCGGCTCCACCGGCACCGTCACCGTCGGAGCGGACGTCCCCGGTGGCGGGTTCGACCGGGTCACCTTCGCCGCACAGGTCGGTGACCGGCCCTGGCAGGTGCTCGGCACCTCCGACACGGGCCGCCACGCCGTGACCCAGGACCTCGCCGGCGTCGCCCCCGGCACACCGGTCCGGTACAAGGCCGTGGTCCAGGACGCGGCCGGCCGGCTGCGCTCCGCCACCGGCGGCTTCACCACCGGCACCCCCGACCCCCGGCCGGTGCCCAGCGCCACCGCCCGCCCGTACGCCGTCGTCCACTACCAGCGCAAGAACGGCGACTACGACGGCTGGAACCTCTACGCCTGGGGCGACCTCGCCGACGGCGAGGCCACCCCGTGGCCGGCCGGGCACGGCTTCACGGGCCGGGACGCGTACGGCGCCTTCGCGTACGTGAAGCTCAAGCCGGGCGCCTCGGACGTCGGTTTCGTCGTGGAGAAGGACGGCGTCAAGGACGTCGACGCCGACCGCCGGATCGACGTCGGCGCGACCGGCGAGATCTGGCTCAAGGAGGGCGACCCGACCGTCCGGACCGCCGACCCCGGGCCGGTGAGCACCCCGCCGGCCGGCACGGCGGTGATCCACTACAACAGGGCCGACGGCGACTACGACGGCTGGGGCCTGCACGACTGGACGGGCGCCGCCACCCCCACCGACTGGGGCAACCCGCTGATGCCGGTGCGCCGCGACTCCTTCGGAGCCGTCTTCGAGGTGCCGCTCGCCCCCGGCGCGACCAGCCTGAGCTACATCCTCCACCGGGGCAACGACAAGGACCTGCCGAACGACCAGTCCCTCGACCTCACCGGCACCGGCCGCGAGGTCTGGATCCTCGGAGGCCGCGAGGGCTACCTGCTGCCGCAGACCGCCGCCGCCTCCTCGCAGCTGGACCTCGGCTCGGCCAAGGCCCAGTGGATCGACGCGAGGACGGTCGTGGTCCCGGCGGGCTACGGCGCCGCCGACGCCGCCCTCGCCGCCGGCACCAGCGCCCAGCTGGTCTACGACCCCGCCGGCGGCATCCGCACCGAGAAGGGCGCGCTGACCGCGGCGGGGCAGTGGATCCGGTTGGAACCGGTTTCGGGCGGGCTCACCGCCGCGCAGCGGACCGCGTTCCCGCACCTCGCCGGCTACCGGGCGTTCACGGTCGACCCGCGCGACGCCACCCGGGTGGCCGCCGCCCTGCGCGGCCAGCTGCTCTTCACCGAACACCTGCCCAGCGGCGCCGTGCTGGCCGCCACCGGCGTGCAGATCCCCGGCGTCCTCGACGACCTGTACGCCCGGCGCACCGGCAAGGTCGACCTCGGCCCGGCCTACTACCGCGGGAAGGTCGCACTGTCCCTCTGGGCACCGACCGCACAGGAGGTGTCCGTCCAGGTCTTCGACTCCCCGGCCGGTGGCACTCCGAAGACCCTCCCGCTGAAGCTGGACGACGAGACCGGCGTCTGGGAGATCGTCCGCGACAAGGCCGAGTTGGACGGCAAGTACTACCTCTACCAGGTCAGGGTCTGGGCGCCGGGCGCCCGGCAGATGGTGGTCAACACCGTCACCGACCCGTACTCGGTCGCGCTCTCCACCGATTCGCGGCGGAGTCTGGTCGCGGACCTCTCCGCCGCGGCGCTCAAGCCCCCGGGCTGGGAGGACCACGCCGTCCCGGCGGCCGTCCCGCTCGCCCGGCAGCAGATCCAGGAGCTGCACGTCCGGGACTTCTCGGTGGCGGACGCCACCGTCCCGGCCGCCGAGCGCGGCACCTACCTGGCCTTCACCGAGTCCGAATCGGCGGGCATGAAGCACCTGCGCGAGCTGGCCCTGGCCGGGGTGACCACCGTCCACCTGCTGCCGACCTTCGACATCGCCACCGTCCGGGAGAACCGGGCCGAGCAGAAGCTGCCCGCCTGCGACCTCGCCGCCCTGGCGGCCGACAGCGACAGGCAGCAGGAGTGCGTGGCCGCCGTCGCCGCCGAGGACGCCTACAACTGGGGCTACGACCCGCTGCACTACACGGTGCCGGAGGGCTCGTACGCCACCGACCCCGAGGGGACCGCGCGCACCGTGCAGTTCCGGCGGATGGTGCAGGCGATCCACGCGGCCGGGCTCCGCGTGGTCCTCGACGTCGTCTACAACCACACCGCGGCCGGCGGCCAGGCCGAGCACTCGGTGCTGGACAAGGTCGTCCCCGGCTACTACCAACGGCTGGACGCCGACGGGAAGGTGACCACGGACAGCTGCTGCGCCGACACCGCGCCCGAGCACGCCATGATGAACCGCCTGGTGGTCGACTCGGTGACCACCTGGGCCCGCGAGTACAAGGTGGACGGCTTCCGCTTCGACCTGATGGGCCTCGACCCGAAGTCCACCATGCTGGACGTGCAGGCCGCGCTGCGCCGGATGACTCCGGAGTCGGACGGTGTCGACGGCAGGAACGTCCTCCTCTACGGCGAGGGCTGGAACTTCGGCGTCGTCGCGGACAACGCCCGCTTCGAGCAGGCTACCCAGCTCGCCATGGCGGGAACCGGCATCGCCACCTTCGACGACCGGCTCCGCGACGCGGCCCGCGGCGGCAACTTCCAGCTCTCCTCCGCCCCGCAGCAGGGCTTCGCCTCGGGCCTGTTCACCGACCCGAACGGCTCGCCCGCCAACGGCACGCCCGAGCAGCAGAGGGCCCGGCTGCTGAAGCAGATGGACCAGTTGAAGGTCGGGCTGACCGGCAACCTGGCCGGCTACGCCTTCACCGACAGCTCCGGACGGGCCGTCACCGGCCGGGAGGTCGACTACAACGGCGCCCCGACCGGCTACGCGGCCAGGCCGGGCGAGGCGGTCGGGTACGTGGACGCGCACGACAACGCCGACCTGTTCGACGCGCTGGCGTACAAGCTGCCGCCCGCCACCGCGCCCGCCGACCGGGCCCGGATGCAGGCGCTGGCGCTCTCGCTGACCGCGCTCACCCAGGGCTCCGGCTTCGCCCAGGCCGGCAGCGACCTGTTGCGCTCCAAGTCGCTGGACGCCAACTCCTACGACTCCGGCGACTGGTTCAACGCCGTCCAGTGGGATCCGGAGCGGGGCAACGGCTGGGGCCGGGGCCTGCCGCCGGCGGCGGACAACCGGGAGATGTGGCCGGCCGCCAAGGCCCTGCTGGCCGACCCGCGGCTGGTCGTGGGCGCCGCGGACATCCGGGCGACGAGCGCGCAGTACCAGGAGTTCCTGCGGATCAAGCGCTCCTCGCCGCTGTTCTCGCTGCCCACCCTGGCCGCCGTCCAGCAGCGGCTCTCGTACCCGCTCTCCGGCACGCCCGGCGAGACCCCCGGGGTGATCACCCTGCACCTGGACGGGTCCGGGGCGGCGGGCGCGGAGAAGGGCGTCACGGTGGTGTTCAACGCGACGCCCGCGGCGCAGAGCCAGACGGTCGGTGCCCTGGCGGGCACGGCCCAGGCGCTCCACCCGGTCCAGGCCGGTGGCTCCGACCCGGTGGTGAAGCAGGCCGGATTCGCCTCCGCCACCGGCACGTTCACGGTGCCGGGCCGGACGGTGGCGGTGTTCGTGCAGGGCTGACGACCCGCCGACGGGGCCCGGTTCCATTCAGGGAATGGAGTTGGCCGAAAACCGACCCTGGCACGGCCGGAAAGGTGATGTGCCGTGCCTGTCGGGCGCTGTCGTCCGGCATCCGGACCCGGCTCCGGACCGGATGCGCTGGTCAGTGCCCGCGGGGGGTGATCGAACCTTTCCGGCGGTGATGAAAACGATCTCCGGTAGTTCCCACGGCCGTAACACGGGTGGCGGTCCGACAGATGTACGGGTCGGTAGCTAATCGGCCAATCCATGGCATGCATCTGTCATTCACGGCTCGTTTGCTGCCACGATTCCTCCGGCTGCAGACGAGGGGGCCCCACCCCCCGGTGCAGCTGTCCCAGGTCAGGTACAGCGCATCCCCCCTGCCAGTACGTCAGCTCCGCAACCGCACCCGCGCCGCGCACCCGGCGGCGGGGGCCCCCACTGAGTCGCGACCCCGCGACCAGGTTCTCTCCACCGTCCGCGAACCCCGCGGCGGTCGGAAAAGGAGTCCGCATGTCCCGTTACGCCCACGCCCGGAAGGCAGCGGTTGTCATGGCCGCCTCCACCGCGCTGCTGGTGACCGGCATCCCGGTCATCGCGCAGGCGGTCACCCCTGACGCACCGGCGATCGTCGCCGCGCAGCAGGCGAGCCGGGCCCAGCTGATCGCCTCCGCGAACCAGCAGACCGCCGGCCTCGCCCAGACCCTCGGCCTCACCGGCGAGGAGAAGCTGGTCACCAAGGACGTCGTCCAGGACGCGAACGGCGCCCGCCACCTGCGCTACGAGCGCACCTACGCCGGTCTCCCGGTGCTCGGCGGCGACCTGATCGTCCACCAGGACGCCACCGGCGCCACCCAGGGCGTGACCAAGGCCAGCGACGCCGTGCTCTCCGGCGTGAACACCTCGCCGAAGCTCGCCGCCCCGAAGGCCCAGGAGGCCGCGCTCGCCGCCGAGGCGGGCTCCTCCCTCGACGCCGCCCCGCGCCTGGTCGTCTGGGCCGCCGACGGCGCCGCCAAGCTCGCCTGGGAGACCGTCGTCACCGGCAAGGAGTCGGACGGCACCCCGAGTCGCCTGCGCGTCGTCACCGACGCCACCACCGGCGCCGTGCTCGGCAAGAACGAGGCCATCAAGACCGGCACCGGCCAGGGCGTCTTCGTCGGCAACGTGCCGCTGACCACCACCCAGAGCGGGTCCACGTACCAGCTCAAGGACGGCACCCGCGGCGGCCAGTACACGACCAACATGAACAACGGCACGACCGGCAACGGCACGCTGTTCACCAAGTCGAGCGACACCTGGGGCAACGGGCAGGCCAGCAACAAGGAGTCCGCCGCCGTCGACGCCCAGTACGGCGCCGCCGCGACGTGGGACTTCTACAAGAACACCTTCGGTCGCAGCGGCATCCGCAACGACGGCGTCGGCGCCTTCAGCCGGGTCCACTACGACAGCGGCTACGTCAACGCCTTCTGGGACGACGACTGCTTCTGCATGACCTACGGCGACGGTGACAACAACACCCACCCGCTGACCGAACTCGACGTCGCCGGCCACGAGATGAGCCACGGCGTCACCTCCGCCACCGCCAACCTCAACTACTCCGGCGAGTCCGGCGGCCTCAACGAGGCCACCTCCGACATCTTCGGCAACGCCGTCGAGTTCTACGCCAACCTGCCCGCCGACAACCCGGACTACCTGGTCGGCGAGCTGATCGACATCAACGGCAACGGCACGCCGCTGCGCTACATGGACAAGCCCTCCAAGGACGGCCGCTCGGCCGACTCCTGGTACTCGGGCGTCGGCAACCTGGACGTCCACTACTCGTCCGGTGTCGCCAACCACTTCTTCTACCTGCTGGCCGAGGGCAGCGGCGCCAAGGTCATCAACGGCGTCAGCTACAACAGCCCGACCGCCAACAACGTCACCGTCACCGGCATAGGCCGGGACAAGGCGCTGCAGGTCTGGTACAAGGCGCTGACCTCGTACATGACCTCCACCACCAACTACTCCGCCGCCCGTGACGCGACCCTCAAGGCCGCCAAGGACCTGTACGGCGAGAACAGCCCCGAGTGGATCGCCGTCGGCACCGCCTGGGCCGGCGTCAACGTGGGCACCGTGCCCCCGAACCCGGGCGGCGTCACCGTCACCAGCCCCGGCAACCAGAGCACCAAGGTCGGCACCGCCGTCAACCTGGCCGTCAAGGCCACCGGCGGCACCGCCCCGCTCACCTACACCGCCACCGGTCTGCCGGCCGGCCTGTCGATCAACGGCTCCACCGGCGTGATCACCGGCACCCCGACCGCCGTCGGCACCTCCAACGTCACCGTGACCGCGAAGGACGCCGCGAACAAGACCGGCACCGCCACCTTCACCTGGACGGTCACCGACACCAGCACCACCTGCACCCCGGCGCAGCTGCTCGGCAACGCGGGCTTCGAGACCGGCACCGCCGCGCCGTGGACCGCCTCCAGCGGTGTCGTCGACAAGTCGGCCTCGCAGGCCCCGCACGGCGGCACCTGGAAGGCGTGGCTGAACGGCTACGGCTCCACCCACACCGACACCCTCTCCCAGACGGTGTCCATCCCGGCCGGCTGCAGGGCCACGCTGAGCTTCTACCTGCACGTCGACACCGGTGAGTCCGGCTCGACCGTCTACGACAAGCTGGCCGTGACCGTCAACGGCACCGCGCTGAAGACCTACTCCAACGTGGACGCGGCCTCCGGCTACCAGCTGCGCACCTTCGACCTCTCGGCCTACGCGGGCCAGTCGGTGACGATCAAGTTCACCGGCACCGAGGACGCCTC